>UQTA01000002.1 GCA_900543885.1 uncultured Clostridium sp. | reverse complement strand
GACGGGCAGGTGGTGGAAATATATGGAGGATATTCCAAGGATGTGATTCGCAGACTGAAGGAAATTCCGGCAGGAACCAGGTCGCTGTTTGTCAATGTTACGCACCAGATGGCCAGAGAGGCCATTACGCAGTTAGAGCAGTCAGGTGTGAATCAGCTTCAATTCATTCCCTACGGACCGGATGTATTTACGATGGAACCGACTTTTTGGGATGATGTGGTGCCGGAGAATGTAAAGCTGGCGATAACGCCGGATGAGATGGATTTTGTTCCTGCAGGGATGGAACAGGTCATCAATATCGGTCGCCGTCCCTGTACTGCAAATACCATGATTGAAACGGCTTTGCGACTGGGATTAGAGAGTGTAATGGAAGAAAAAAAATTCCAGAATTATATTCACTCTATGGCTTCCGGAAATTATAGCTTTGAGCAGATGTTCCAGCGCTCCAGAAATCTGGAGAGTCAGTTGGGTCTTCTTCTGGAAATTCTGGATGAGGGCGTAATCGGCGTTAATGAAAAAGGGAAAATTTTTGCCTGCAATGAGAAAGCCAGGGTTATTACAGGTATGAAAATCAGGATGCTTTTGGGGCGGCCGGCGGAACAGATTTTTCCATATATTCCTTTTGAAAAATGTATCCGTGAACAGACGCAGGTTCTGGAGCGCCTGATTCGTATTAATGCGGCAAATATCAATATGACAGTGGTTCCAGTTATGCGGGGCGGCCGATGTATCGGCGCTTTTTCCACTCTTCAGCCATTAAGCGAGCTGGAAAAAAAGCAAAATGAGCTGCGAAGTCAGCTGCGAACCAAGGGCTACCGGGCGAAGTATAATTTTGAGGATGTAGTCGGAAAATCCCAGATTATTGAGAAAACCAAAACGATCTTAAGGAGCATGGCCCAGACGGAATCGCCCATACTTTTAATCGGAGAGACAGGAACCGGAAAGGAAATTTTCGCTCACGCAGTTCATCTGGCCTCCAGCCGCAGAGATGGCCCTTTTGTGGCCATCAATGTAGCCGCCATGCCGGAAAATCTTCTGGAAAGCGAGCTTTTTGGCTATGAGGAAGGTGCTTTTACCGGGGCAAAAAAAGGAGGCCGTCCCGGCCTTTTTGAGTTTGCCCATGAGGGAACTCTGTTTCTGGATGAGGTCGAGGGAATGAGCATGGCCATGCAGGTAAAGCTTCTGCGCGTTTTGCAGGAGCGGGAAATCATGCGTGTAGGCGGAAATCAGATCATTAATGTGAACGTGCGTATTGTGGCGGCCACAAATGAGAGCCTGGAGGAGCGGGTGGAGAACGGAAGCTTCCGCAGGGATCTGTATTACCGGTTGAGCACACTTCCAATCCTCATACCGCCGTTACGGGAACGAGAGGGGGATATACAGCTGCTTTTGGAGCATTTCCGCAGCCGCACAGGCGGAGAATTTTCACTGTCTGCTGAGGTGAGACAGCTCCTGTTTCATTATTCCTGGCCCGGAAATATCCGGGAGCTTCAGAATGTGGTAGAGTATCTGTGTTTTACAGGAGAAAAGGTAATCAAGCGTGAGGATCTGCCGGTAACTTTTCTGCGTCTGGCGGGACAGGAAAGACCGGCAGCCAGGAATCAGAATTTAGAAAAAAGTGATCTGGAGTATAGTCCGGCTTTCTGGTTTGTGCTGGGACAGCTTTATAAGGCGGAAAAGGAGGGGAATCCTGTCGGCAGGGAGGTGATACTGGAGACGGCAAGACAGCAGAAGGCTGCATTGTCACAGAAGAAAATAAGAGATATTCTGGCATTGATGGCGCAAAAGGGTTTTGCCACCGTGAGCAGGGGAAGAGGCGGCAGCCGCATCACAGAAATTGGTCAAAAAATGTGGGAAAATAACCAAATGACCAAATAACCAATTAAAGCCTACGTTTTGGAAGCGGAAGTAAAAAAGAAATGGGGAAAATGCGTGCTTTTCAGAATTGGCATGAATCTTGCTGTATAAATAAGCAGCGGCCCGAAAGGAAACGGGCGGTAAAATGAAGAGGAATGTCGCAGAGCACTGCAGGGCTCCGGCAGGAAAGGAGAGAATTGAAATACAATTTTGACGAGGTCATTGACCGGAGCAAAAACCGCTCCGCCAAATATGACGAGAGAGAAAAGAAGTTTGGAAGAAAAGATGTGATTCCGCTGTGGATTGCGGACATGGACTTTAAGACGGCGCAGCCCATTATTGATGCCGTAAAGGCAAAAGCAGAGGAAGGAATCTGGGGCTACACCTCCAGACCTGCTTCTTATTATGAGGCAGTCTGCGGTTGGCAGAAACGCCGCAATGGCTGGGAGATCGATAAGTCTAAAATCAGTTTCAGCCTTGGAGTAGTACCTACATTATCTTCTATAGTGGAGGTTTTTACAGAACCAGAAGATAAGGTACTGATTCAGACACCGGTTTACTCCGAGTTTTATGATGTGACAGAGGGCTGGGGCAGAGAAGTGGTTGAAAGTCCGCTGGTTGAGACGGATGGGAACTGGAATGTTGATTTTGAAGATTTTGAGGAGAAGGTAAAACAGGCGAAAATATTTTTCCTGTGCAGTCCTCACAATCCCCTTGGAATTGTATGGGAGAGAGAGCAGCTTACCAGATTATGCGAGATCTGCATTAAAAATCATGTGCTGATCGTATCAGATGAGATTCATTCAGATTTGGTTTTTCATGGAAAGAAGCATATTCCGACAGCAACGCTGTCGCCGGAAATTGCAGCCAACGTAATCAGCTGTATTTCCGGAACCAAAACCTTCAACATGGCGGGCCTGCAGGCGTCAGCGGTTATCTTCCCTAATATGGAGTTGAAGGCGAAGTATGATAGGTTCTGGATGAATCTGGACATTCACCGCAACAATGCCGTTAGTTCCGTTGCGATGGAGACAGCATTTAATGAAGGAGAGGAATGGCTGGAGCAGCTTCTGGTATATATTTCCGACAACTTTGATTTTATCAAGGATTACTGTGAGAAATATATTCCTCAGATTCATCCTAATGTTCCGGACGCTACCTATCTGGTATGGCTGGATTGCCGGGAGTTGGGAATGAGTAATGAAGAGCTGAGCCGTTTTATGGTAGAGAAGGCTGGCCTGGGATTAAGCGATGGATACACATTCGGAAGAAGTCTTTCCGGTTATATGCGTCTTAATGCGGCATGTCCCAGAAGTGTTTTAAAACAGGCTTTAGAGCAGCTTCGTGCTGCTGTGGAAGCGTTATAGGAAGCAAAGTAAATGTACTCTCGGAATCTTTTTGTACTTGATTTTGCGAGAAGATTTTTTGTCAGTTGTGCCAAAATTTCTGAGGCGTTGGCGTTGCGTCCGCCTCTGAAATTCGGGTGCGACTGGCAGAAAATCGGCCGTAAAGGCAAGTGCATGAAAGACTTCGAGAGTACAAGTAAGTATAATGGAGGGAAAAAAATGACAAAAGAAAAGAAAAAAGGTTTTGTGCTGCGGGCACTGGACACTGTGGAGCATGTGGGAAATGCTCTGCCCAACCCCGCAACGATTTTCCTGATTTTGACGGGAGTCGTAATCGTACTGTCCGCAATCTGTGCGGCTTGTGGCGTATCAGTCACCTATGATTTCCTGGACAACTCAAAGGGAGAGATCACTCAGAAAACCGTTGCTGCAGTCAGCCTTCTGGCACCTGATAGCATCCGTCACATGGTAACAACCGTAGTTGGAAACTTTACCGGATTCTTCGCACTTGGAACTGTATTCACCATCATGATCGGTGTAGGTGTAGCGGACGGAACCGGATTTATGTCTGCATTGCTGCGGAAGGTGGCTGCTTCCACCCCAAAGGCATTTGTGACATCTGTTGTGGTATTCTTAGGAATTATGTCCAACATCGCATCTTCTACCGGATATGTAGTTCTGGTGCCATTGGGCGCAATTTTATTTATGGCGTTCGGCCGTCATCCAATTGCAGGTCTTGCAGCAGCCTTTGCAGGTGTATCCGGCGGATGGAGTGCAAACCTTTTAATCGGAACCAATGATCCTATGTTTGCTGGTATGTCCACACAGGCAGCTCAGATGATCGACCCTAGCTACAATGTACTTCCTGTATGTAACTGGTATTTCATGATAGCATCCACCTTCCTGATCACCATTATCGGAACCTTTGTTACAGATAAAATCGTTGAGCCACGTCTGGCTCCTTATGTACCGGATGCTTCTGAGCAGGTTCAGGATATCGGTGAGAATGAGAAGCGCGGTATGCGCTGGGCAGGAATTACAGCGCTGGTTTATATAGCAATTATGGCAATGTTAGTTGCACCGCAGAACGGACTTTTAAGAAATCCGGAAACACACGCATTTTTAAGCTCCCCGTTCATGAGCGGAATCATTTTCTTCATGATGCTGCTGTTCCTGCTTCCGGGCCTTGCTTATGGTATTGGCGCAGGCGTTATCAAGAATGACAAAGATGTAGTGGAACTGATGAACAAGACCATCAGCGGTCTTTCCAGCTTCATGGTTCTGATTTTCTTCGCAGCTCAGTTTACTGCATGCTTTAACTATTCAAACCTGGGAACTATCATTTCCGTTGCAGGTGCTGATTTCTTAAAGTCTGTTGGCTTCACAGGACTGCCGTTAATCGCTTGCTTTATCGTACTGACCGCATTTATCAATATCTTTATTGCAGTTGACTCCGCAAAATGGGCTATTATGGCACCGATTTTTGTTCCAATGTTCATGCGTCTGGGCTATTCTCCGGAACTTACCCAGGTAGCTTACCGTATTGGCGATTCCAGTACCAACATCATTGCTCCGCTGATGCCATTCTTCGTATTGACTGTAGCATTCTTCCAGAAGTATGACAAGAAGGCAGGAATCGGAAGTGTTATTTCTACCATGCTTCCATACTCACTGGCATTCTTAATTGGCTGGATCATCATGTTCTGTGTATGGTATGTACTGGGACTTCCGTTAGGACCTGGTTCACCGATGTTTTATTAATGAATAACTAACTGATGGTTGAAGGAGAAGGGGAAAAAAATGAGACCAAAGGAATATAGAATTAAGGAATTGCTTCGCAAAAAGGGATTGGATGGAGCGATCGTGTCCTCTCCGGAGAATTTTCATTATGTAACAGGATTCGGAGGCCATCAGCATACCGTATCCAGACAGCCAGGATTTACCCTGGCTGTCATGCGGGCTGATGACAAGGTGCCTACCCATCTGACAACGATGGACTTTGAGGCTGCCACATTCCGTATTAAGGCTGCGGGACTGAATTTTGTGGTAGACCCTTATGATACCTGGGTTGGTTTAAAAACCTGGGATGAGATTGCCCACGGAGCGGTTGTGCCGGATAAAACAGCTATGGAAAGCTCCATGGATAAGCTGGTTCAGTTTATGAAGGCCTGCGATCTGGCGAACAAAAAGGTTGGTGTAGAGCTGGATTACCTTCCAGTTCCCTACTATAAGAGTCTGACTGAAAAGTTCCCGGAAGCGGAATTTGTAGATATTTCTGATTTGTTTGTTTATGCCCGCAGCGTAAAACAGCCGGACGAGATTGAAATGTTCCGGAAGCTGTGCTGCATTGCAGATCATGGTTTTACAGAGGTAAGCAAAATTGCGAAAATCGGTGTGTCTGAGCATGAATTGTCCCAGTGTTTCCGGGAAGATGTAATAAAGTCCGGATTCTGTGTTCCAAGCGCCTGGTCTATGTTCTCCACAGGCCCATCCGGCGCAAGGCTGACACTGCCGGGAGACGGAGTTGTGAAAGATGGGGATGTGGTGAAATTTGATGCAGGTGTCAATGCAGAATTTGATTTCTATACCACAGATACCTCCAGAGCATGGATCATCGGAAACGGCGACCCGGCATTGTTAAAATTAAAGGATCGACTTTACGAAGGACAGCGCAGAATGATCGCGGCGGCAAAACCAGGCCTTCCTATTAATGAATTGTATCATACTGCATATGACTATGTAAAAGAGATGTTCCCCTGCTATCGGAGAGGTCATCAGGGACACTCCATCAGTATGGGACCGGCAACAGCAGAGGCACCTTATATCAACGCTTCCGAGACAAGACCTCTGGAGGCAGGAATGATACTGGCAATGGAAGTACCTTGCTATATTGACGGTGTAAATGGTTTCAACATTGAGGATATGGTGCTGATTACAGAGGATGGTTGTGAAGTGCTGACACCAAACACACCTCATTATCTGTAAAACAGGCCAGTTAAGGAGTGATTTTGCATGAATAAAAGGATTCTGATTATAGGAGGCGTGGCAGGCGGCGCTTCGGTAGCAGCCAGAGCAAGACGTCTCGACGCGGGAGCAGAGATCATTATGTTTGAGCGTGGCCCACATGTGTCCTTTTCCAACTGTTCTCTTCCCTATTATCTGTCGGGAGTAGTGGGGAACAGTGATGCATTGTTAATGATGTCACCGGAAAAATTCAAAAAGTCTTACGATATAGACGCACGGGTTAACAGCGAAGTGACGGCCATTAACCGTGACAAAAAGACCATTGAGATTAAAAACACGCTGACCGGGGACGTACATGAGGAGGCCTACGATGTTCTGGTCATGGCTCCCGGCGCGTCACCTGTAAAGCCAAGAAGCATCAGCGGAATTGACGGCAAAAATGTGTATACAGTTCGTAATGTGGCAGATATTGTTCACTTAAAGGCTGGACTGGAGGCCGCAGGAGCGGAGAACACAGCGGTTATCGGCGGTGGCTTTATTGGAATTGAGGTAGCTGAAAACCTTGCAAAGGCGGGGAAGAAGGTTACTGTGGTGGAGGCCATGAGCCAGATTCTGGCACCCTTTGATTACGATATGGTACAGATGCTTCACAAGGAGCTGCTGGACAACGGCGTGTCTTTAATTGTGGAGGATGGAGTAAAAACCATCGAAGAGAAGCAGATTACCCTTGCTTCCGGCAAAACGGTGCCGACGGATGCGGTTATTCTGGCCATTGGTGTAGCTCCGGAGACGGGGCTTGCGAAGGCAGCCGGACTGGAAATCGGAGAGACCGGCGGCATTTTGGTGGATCACAATTACCGCACAAGCGATAAAAATATTTATGCGGTTGGTGATGCCATTGAGGTCTTTGACCGTATGACCGGGAAACCATCACGTCTGGCTCTTGCCGGTCCGGCCCTGAGACAGGCGCGGGCGGCAGCGGATGCGATGTATGGGATTTCGGATGACAACAGAGGTGTTATCGGTTCCTGTGCATTGCGTGTGTTTGGCTTAAATGCAGCAGCAACCGGTCTTAATGAGCGGAATGCCCGCAAAGCCGGAATTCCCTGTGATTCTGTTTATGTGATTCCAGGTGACAAGGTGGGAATTATGCCGGGAAGTGCACCTATGCACTTTAAATTGGTGTTTGAGGTTCCAACCGGAAGAATCCTGGGTGCTCAGGCCATCGGAAGAGGAAATGTGGACAAACGGGTGGATGTGATCGCAGCCATGGTTTCCATGAATGGCACTATCCGGGATTTAAAGAACCTGGAGCTGTGTTATTCACCAGTATTTGGCACAGCCAGAGATGTGGTAAATCAGGCAGCTCTGGTGGCTGAAAATATTCTGTACGGACGTTTCCGCCAGGTTCCGGTTACACAGGTAAGAAGCCTTGTGGAAGAACAGGCGTTTATTGTAGATGTACGGGAAAAAGGAGAGTATGAGGTCGGACATTTGAAGGGTTCTGTGAATATTCCTTTAAGTGAGCTTCGCGAGAGAACGGATGAAATTCCGAAAGACCGTCCGGTATACCTGCATTGTCGTTCCAGCCAGAGAAGCTACAATGCGCTGATGGCGCTTCAGGGACGGGGATATGAGAATGTGGTTAATATTTCCGGATCATTCTTAGGAATCTGCCTGTATGAGTACTACAATGATGTGGCCATGGGGCGGGAAAAAATCGTGACGGAATATAATTTCGCATAAATATTCGGATATTTTTATACAACTTTCAGATTAACGCAGAATGTGTGTTGGAGTAAGCCTTTATGGAAAACGCACATTCTGCGTTTTTCGTTGTTGTCATGCATCCGAAAGAAGCTGCCGGCGACAGAACCTGCGAATCGGCAGATCAGGCTGTATTTTGGTTTATGGGTAGTTGCTATTCACCGATGAGATGTGTTACTATAAAGAAAGTGTTAAGTTCTAGTATAATCCACGATAATTACCGATCCCTTACACGCAGGATAAATTTTCATGTGCAAGGAAGCTGAATGAGGCGATGCCGGTAGCATCGTCGATTGAAGCTGACGCGGCAGATGGAAATTTAGACAAGCGAAAGGGGCGGATAATTATTGCGGATTATACTAGTTATTGGAAAATATCAGGGGTTTGGGGGAAGAAACTTATGGAAGCAATACTGATGCGGGCCGGATCTTTTATGGCTGTGATCATCTTGGGGTATGTTCTTAAAAAAGTAGGATTTTTTAAGGAGGATGATTTTTATGTTATGTCAAAGATCATGGTGAAGATCACACTTCCTGCATCCATCATAGTCAATTTTTCGCAGACGAAAATGGAGCCATCCATGTTTTTACTATGTTTGTTAGGTTTTGGCGGGGGTATTTTATATATGGCTCTAGGATGGATCATGGGGGGAAAAGATCCGGATGAAAAGGGATTTCAGATCCTGAACCTTTCCGGCTACAGCATCGGAAGCTTTACCATGCCATTTACCAGCAGCTTTTTTGGACCTGCCGGTGTAGTTGTTACCAGCCTGTTTGATACGGGAAATGCCGTGATCGCTTTAGGCGGTTCTTACAGTATTGGCGCCATGGTTAAAAACAGGGAAAAGCATTTTTCGCTTATCCCGCTGTGCAAAACACTTCTCTGTTCAGTTCCTTTTGATGCTTATCTTTTTATGTATATTTTATACTGGCTTCATTTGTCACTGCCGGCACCTGTATTAAACATTGCACAGCTGGTGGCAAATGCAAATGCTTTTCTCGCCATGCTTATGTTAGGTGTTGGATTTAAGCTGTCAGGAGACCGGACACAGATGAGCAAGATCGTGAAAATGTTAGGTGTCCGCTATGGAGTGGCTGTTTTAACAGCAGCAGCATTTTACTTTCTGCTTCCTTTTTCACTGGAATACCGTCAGGCTCTGGCAGTGCTTGTGTTCAGCCCTATTGCCGCAGCAGCGCCTGCATTTACAGCAGACATGAAAGGGGATATTAACCTGGCAAGCGCGGTAAATTCTCTTTCCATCATTATCAGTATGGTCTGCATTACCTGTGTGCTGATCGCAGTTTTATAGAAATGATGGATATATTATGTTGTATACAAAATGAACAGTTTGTATACAAAATAACTTTGAAATGGCGCAGGTTTGTGTTATGATACTACCAGGGTCAAAAGGTCTAAAATCCGATGCAAGCTTGCTTGAGGGAGTGCAAAGCACGTAGCAATTCGGTATCAGAGGGGTCAAAAGATCATAAATACAGCCTGTTTCATACAGGCGGGTTATTACGGAGGACAGAAAAAATGGAAGCGATTCTGATGAAAGCAGCTTCTTTTATTGCAGTTATTATTTTAGGATATGGATTGCGGAAAGCTGGATTTTTTAAAGAAGAAGATTTTTATGTATTGTCAAAGATCGTGCTTAAGATCACACTTCCTGCATCCATCATTGCAAATTTTTCACAGACTGAGATACAGCCTGCCATGCTTTTGCTGTGTCTTGTAGGATTTGCAGGCGGCGTGCTTTACATGAGCCTTGGATGGATTCTTGGAGGAAAAGACAGGGATGAAAAGGCATTTCATATCATGAATATGTCCGGTTATAATATTGGAAATTTCACCATGCCATTTACTGCCGGTTTTTTTGGCCCTACTGGCGTAGTCATTACCAGTTTATTTGATACGGGAAATGCGTTTATCTGTCTGGGAGGTGCCTACAGTGTAGCTTCTATGGCAAAGGATAAAAACAGCAGGTTTTCTGTGGGACCTATTTTGAAAACACTGATAAAATCCGCGCCATTTGATGCATATATCGGTATGCTCATCCTTTCCCTGCTCCATGTTTCACTTCCGACACCTGCTGTCAGCATTGCACAGCTGATCGGAAATGCCAATGCGTTTATGGCAATGTTAATGCTTGGAGTTGGTTTTAAGCTTTCAGGCGATAAAAGACAGATCGGAAAGATCGGAAAGATCCTTTCCATACGTTATGGTGTGGCAGTGATCGCATCATTGATGTTTTATTTTGTTCTTCCCCTTCCGTTGGAATACCGTCAGACACTGGCGGTACTGGTGTTCAGCCCTATTGCCTCAGCAGCACCTGCTTTTACCGGTGATCTGAAAGGGGATATTGGTCTTGCAAGTGCAGTAAACTCCATTTCTATTATTATCAGTATGGTCATGATCACAACAGTACTTATTGTTGTACTGTAAATGATATGATGATACCAGGGTCAAAAGGTCATAAATCCGATGCAAGCTTGCTTGCAGGAGGATTTTTGAAGAAAAGAGAATAAACGGGGAAGGAATGGTTATAATAGAATTATCACCAAAGAGAAAATATTAATACTTATCCTCCCCTTTTTTATACCTTGTCTGTTGACGAAGCGCAGCAGATAAGGTATTGTATTTTCTGGCAAAAACACGGATAATAGACACGAACATAGTAATGAGAGGATAACGGACATATGAAATTTTATCTGGCTCCCATGGAAGGGATCACAGGATACATATACAGACAGGCATACAACAGCTGTTTTAAGCCTATGGACAGGTATTTTACGCCATTTCTGGCACCGAAGCATAAAAGCGGTTTCAGCAGCAAAGAATTAAATGACATCCTTCCGGAGCATAATCAGGGAATGGAGGTCATTCCCCAGATCCTTACATCAGATCCGGAGGATTTTTTAGATACAGCGGTAAAATTAAAGGAATATGGTTATACAGAGGTTAATCTGAACCTGGGATGTCCTTCAGGTACAGTGGCAGCCAAGGGAAAAGGCGCCGGGTTTTTAAAAGATACTGAAAAGCTTGCCAGGTTCTTAGGAGAGGTCAGCGAGGGAATGGAACGGGAAAATCTTCATTTTTCGATCAAGACCCGTGTGGGAGTGGAAAGTGAAGAAGAGTTTCAGACTCTTTTAGGTCTGTACAACCAGTGCCCATTAACAGAACTTATCATCCATCCCAGAGTATTAAAAGACTTTTATAAATACAATGTGCGGATGAATGCTTTTAAAGAGGGATTTGAAAAAAGCAGACATTCAGTGTGCTATAATGGGGATGTTTTCCGAAGGAAAGATTATGACCGTCTTATAAAAGAATATCCGGATCTGGATAAGATAATGATGGGACGGGGAATCATGATGAACCCATTTTTAATGGAAGAGATCGCTGAGGGAACATCCCAGGAAGTATCTGGAAAAATGACTGCTGCCAGGAAGGCAGACCGGCTGGAGAAGTTCCACCGTCTGCTCTGTGACGGATATGCCCATGTTATGAGCGGAGATAGACCGGTATTGTTTAAAATGAAAGAATTGTGGGGATTTCTGATCCATTCCTGTCCGGAAGAAGAAAAGCTTATGAAGAAGATACGCAAGGCACAGCGCCTTGAAGAATATGAAAGGGTGGTATCAGAACTGTTCTGCCGCATGAGAGAGCATGGATAAGAGCATAAATAAGACCATGAGAAAAAAATTATTGCCCCATAAAATGGAGGGAGCCGGCAGAAAAGGGGGGAATCTGCCGGCTTAGGTATGAAAAAGTGTCTTCCTGTATGGTAAAAGGTTTCATCAACCTTACAAGTAATAATATACAGGTAAATTGTGGACAAAGTTTGAGCAGACGATAAAGAAAAAATAAAATTCCTGAAGGGAAAATAAAGAAATTATGAAAGACTTTAAGGGATGCAGATAAGGAGAAAAGCCATGTATGATAATCTGACAAAAGACGATATAAAAAAAATGCAGGAAGAAATAGAATACCGTAAGCTGGTGGTGCGCAAAGAAGCATTGGAGGCAGTAAAGGAGGCAAGAGCCCAGGGCGACTTAAGCGAGAATTTTGAATATAAGGCGGCAAAGCAGGATAAGAACCGTAACGAGAGCCGTATCCGTTATCTGGAAAAAATGATAAAAACAGCACGTATTGTTTCAGATGAGTCAAAATCAGATGAAGTAGGTCTGGGTGACCGGGTGGAATTATACATTCCGGAAGATGATGAAACAGAAAGCTATAAATTAGTGACCACAGTCCGGGGAAACTCTATGAAAGGACTTATAAGTATTGATTCTCCCTTAGGAAAGGCAATTAAGGGCCATAAAACAGGAGATAAGGTGTATATTAAAGTAAATGACACCTACGGATATGAGGCGGAGATCCGTTCCATCGATAAGACAGCTAAAGAGGAAGAAGACCAGCTGCGCAGCTATTAATTACTATGAAAGTCCCGGACGGCAGCCGCGAATGAGCCATGCTTGCATGAGCGAATTCACGGGTATCGGACGGCAAGCCGGTATGAGCAAGGAGCGCGATAGCGCGGATTGCGAATGCTGGCGACGATTGCGGGAGCACCAAAGGTGCGGAGCAATCGGCTTTCATGAATGGTGATGCCTGCGTCAGCAGGCATGTCCGTTTAGAAACGGCGCCTTATCACAGAAAGGCAGGAAATGATATGGGCAATGATATGGACAAAAAGGGAATACTGACTGTGCGGATGATGGGAACCATATCAGTGGAATATGAAGGGGAGTATTTTCCTGTAGGAACTGCTCTTACAGGGAAGATCCTGCAGCTTTTCCTGATCCTTTTGTATGCAGGAAAGAAAGGAGTGGGCAGGGAAGAACTGTTAGATGTATTTTACGGAAATGGAGAGTATGCTAATCCATCCGGCAGTTTAAGGGCAGCAGTTTTCAGGCTGCGCAGATTATTAAAGGAAATGCTGCCGGAGCATGAGTATATCTGCACAGATGGCGGTATTTACCGGTGGGATGAGGGAAATGTGACGGTTTCCATTGATGCCAGAAATTTTGAAAAAGCGGCTCAAAGTGCTCTTGCAACAGGGGAAAAAGAGGAGCTGTGCTATGCCTGCAGTTTGTATTATGGGGAATTCCTTTCCCAGATGACAGGAGAAAAATGGGTCAATGTGATCGGGGTAAAATACCAGGAGCTATATTTTAAATGCCTGCGCCTTGTAAGTCGGCTTTTAAAAGCGGACCGGGAATATGACCGGCTTTTAAAACTAAGCACAGCAGCCAGTAGTCTGTATCCTTATGAGGAATGTCAGATGATGAAGTTGGACTGCCTGATCGCTTTAAAACGGTATCAGGAAGCCATGGAAGTTTATAAACAGGTGGTAGTCCAGTATTTTGAAGAACAGGGGCTTCCGCCTTCTGAAACCATGCTTCAGCGCTTCCGTCTGATGAGCGGGCAGATCCGCTATACCTCCGATATGCTAAAGGACATTGAAAATACCTTAAAAGAGAGGGAAAAAACCCAGGGACCTTATTACAGTACATATCCTTCCTTTGTTGACAGTTACCGTCTGGTGAGCCGTATGGCAGAACGTTTTTCCTTTGAATATACATTGTTCTGTATTACTCTTGTAGATGGAAAAGGGGCATTGCTGGAAGGCGAAATGGTGCAGACGACATCTGAGATGTTAAAAAATGCCATAGGAGAGAGTCTGCGAAAGGGAGATTTGTTTACCTGCTACAGCCCGGTCCAATATCTGGTCTTGTTAAATGGAGCAGGCCAGGAACATGTCCTGGCCGTGTGTGAACGTGTGGAACGCAGCTTAAAGCAATGGGAAAATGGGAAAAAGATCAATTTTAGTCATCAGATCCTGGGGTTGGCACCATAGCGTCCTTCCAGATATTGTTTACCATAGGCTTCATCATTTCTTGGGATGAGGCCATTTTCCTTTTTATAAGAAGAAAGAGGATAGAGAACAGCATCTGTTCCTTCCGGGCGGCAGCACAGGCAGATCTCGTCTCTTCGCATAATAGCCGGATTAAGGATCGCTGTGTTATGGCTGGTAAATATTAATTGCGCATGGTGAGGATTTTTCTCGTGATCCTGGTATAGAGACAGGATAAAGCGCAGCAGATGAGGATGGAGTACGTTATCTAAGTCGTCGGCTAATAGAATACTTCCCAGATGCAGGCTTTTTACGACTAACGGGATCAGGGTAAGCAGCTTTCTGATGCCGGTGGATTCTTCATTGAAAGAAACAAAAAAGGTATTTCCATCTGCTTTCCCATGGGTCAGGATCAGGGATGGATCATCGAAGCCCTGTTCCTTTGTAATGGAGTAATCTAAAATATCAATATCCATAGCCTGGAGCAGACGGCAGATGACCTGACGTTCTTCTACTTCAGAGGGCAGATCCGGAGCTTTTTTATAGTCATGCTCCCGGAAAAACAGAACCTGGCTGAACCAGGATGCAGCAGCTTTTACACATTCAGAGGAAGAGTTTGGGTCAAGATAGCGTAAAAGAGAGACCCCGGCCGGGAGAGTGGAAAAATCCATTTTTCCGGCTTCATTTCCAATATGGAGTTCATTTGCTTTGCGGGCAAAAAGAACACCGGCATCATCAGAACCTGGTTTGCCGTAAAACATATTTTCTTCCAGGACAGCGCCCTGTTTTACATCAAGCTGATAACGGAAGAGAAAACCATTTCTGCGAAAAAGCAGGTCAAAACTTAAAGGAAGCTCTCTGCATGTATGATCCAGACGGCAGTAGGAACGTCCGGAAGAGGTGATAAGAGAAAAATCACCTGCAGCCAGACGGCATACATTCCAGAGTGCCTCTAATATAGAAGATTTTCCGCAGCCGTTTGGACCGTAAAGGGAGATAACAGGGAGAAAAGCTTCGCCGTCTCCCTGCGCTGTCAGCAGAGAAGCTTTGTGTTCATTAATAGGAGCCGGAAAAAAGTCCAGCAATGTTTCGTTTTTAAATAATCTGTAATTTCTTAAAACAAACTGATTCAGCATACAAACCTCCAAAATGCGAAGATGTTCTCTCGAGAGAACATGAAGATGTGAGAAAAAAACTCATTGAAGCGAATTATAGCATATGTAATAAAAAAACACAAGAACGACTGAGAAAAAAACTCATAGAGTCTGTAAATTATTTGAAAAGTTGAAAATTTTTTGAAAATATAAGTTCGTATAACGCCTGGTATAACGCCAACTCTGCTATGATAAAGATAAATGAAAGTATAAACTGAATGACTATGAAACGGGATTCAGGAAGTACTGGAGTTTGGCAGGAAATGGGGCCTGCACAAAATTCAGAGAGAGGAGAAACAGGGTATGAGAGGACGAAGCAGACGCAAAAAACGAACGGGAAAAATGGTTAGTTTACAGAAGCGTTTCCTGGCATTTATGCTGGCATTTGCCATGATCTTTACCAATGTGGGAACAGATCTGCATGTCAGCTTTGCAGCATCAGGAAACAGAGTGGACTTTACCATTGGCGGCGCTGACCTGGTGGCTGCCATCCGTCAGGCCATCGAAGACGAAAATGTGGTATCACAGGACAGCCTGGATTTTACCGACGGTGCTACGGAAAAGTTTGAAGCACTGTTCTTTGGAGACGGAAAGGTATATGAAGTCTATCCGGACATCCAGGGAGGCAGCATGGAGGCAGAGTTACGGGTATTTGTAAAGCTTCCGGCTGATGCAGATGATACGTACATGGTAACAGGAGAGGAAGAGGTTTATTTCCTTTACGTAAATAACGGGGAAGATACCATCAGCTGTTCTACAACTGTAACAAGAACAGAAAACGGAAAAGAAAAGGAAAAGACCACCAAACGTATTACCATAAAGAGTTATGAAGATAAGTTTGGGGATGAAGAAAGAAACATTATTTCCAAACCTGCAGAGACTGCTCCGGCAGAAAAGCCTTCAGAAGCAGTAAACGAAGAAACAACAGAAAATGTTGTAAATCCAACGGATACGGAAAAAGAGACCACAGCTGCTGAAGAAACCGCAGAAGTTCCGGAAACCAAGGAAGATGTGGAAGAAAGCAAAGAGCAGCCGGAAGAGACGAAGAAAGAAGAAACTGAGGCAGCAACAGAAGCTCCTGAGGAGATAACAGAGCCTGAGACTGAGGCACCAGCTGAAACGGAAGCAGCAGAACCTGAGACAGAAGCTTCTGAACCAGAGGCAGAGATCCCGGCAGAAGAACCGGCACCGGAAGGTGAAGTAACAGCTTCTATTTCCAGACATGGTGTACCGTTAGTTGCCATGAAGGAAGATGCAGCAAATGCAGCAGATGGGGCAGAGCCAACAGAACCGGAAAAGGAAGAAGCAGCAGAGGCTACAGAGCCGGTCAAAGAAGAAAAAGCCGAAGAACTGAAAAAGGAAGAAGCTTCTGAACCAGAGACTGCACCTGAAACAGAGGCAGAAACAACTGTAGAAGAGACTACGGCAGAAGAAACCACAGCAGAAGAAACCATAGCAGAGGCAGAAAAAGAAAGCAGACCGGAAGGCTCTGCCGGAGAAGAAACCACAGAAGCACCGGCAGAAACTGAACCGGAAGTTCCGGCAGGCCCGGGAGAGACAACTGTACCAGAAGAAACCCCGGAAAGTACAGAACCGGAAACAGAGCCTGCACAGCCGGCAGAAACAACAACGGCTATCCCGGAAACATTACCAGCACCACAGCCGGAAGCACCGGAAAAAACAGCAGATGACGGAGATCTGGTAGGGATTGGTTACTGCAGTACAGCGAAGGTTTATAAGAGTACACTGAATGCATTGCGTGTATTTGATTCTGAAATTGTACTTTCTGCAGAAGTTGCAGGAGCAGAAGGCGTGACAGTGAAGCTGACAGCTTTAAGCGATGTGCTTCCTGAAAATGGCTATATTGAGGCTAATGCAGTAGAGGATGAAGATCAGCTGGAGCTTATGAAAGCAGCTGCAGATGATATATTGAAAGCTGAAAACCGCAGAGTAACGGATCTTTTTGCAGCAGATATCACCCTTTACAATGAAGATGGTGAAGCAGTTCAGCCAGATGGAAGTGTAAAAGTTACATTTGAAGGAACCACCATTGGAAATTCCGGCACCAGAGTCCTTTACATGGGTGAAAATGCTTCTGATACAGAAACATATGATGCACAGATGATAAAAGCTGTAGCAGCAGAAGGTGATGCAACAGCTTTTATGACAGATCATTTCTCACTGTATATAAAAGTTGATACAGAAGAAATCACCTGTCATGAAGTAAAATTCTATTATAAAGATGCAGAAGGAAAAGATGTGCTTATTTCCGGTACGCAGTACGTGGAAGAGGGAAAAGCAGCACAGGCGCCGGCAGTGCCGGATCGTGATGGATACAGGTTTACAGGCTGGGATAAAGATTTCAGCAATGTAACTGGTGATATGAATGTTTATGCTGGTTATGCACCAATAGCCGGTCAGGTACGCCTTACTGTAAATTATGTGTACAGTAATGGCAGTTTGGCCGCACAGCCGTGGGTTTCTCATGTAGAATCCGGTGTTTCCTGTAACCTGACAGCAGAATCTCCTGAAATCCAGGGATTCACACCAGATCAGACAAGTGTATCCTTTAATGATGCATATACAACAGACCAGACTGTGATCGTTACCTACACAGGTGCAGCAGTTAATTACACAGTAAATCATTATCTGTTAAATGTAGATGATACAAAGCCAGCTACACCTGAAGATACAGAAAAGCTGCCAGGTGAAACCGGACTGACAACTGCAGCCACAGCAAGAGAGTATGCAGGATTTACACCACGGGCTATCAGTCAGGCAACTGTAAATGCAGATGGAAGTACGGTAGTAGAGATTTTATATGAAAGAAATTATTATACTCTGACCTGGAATACAGGAGAAAATGCTTCTTATATTGCACCTGAGCAGGTACGCTATGGTGCAGCTGTAACAAGACCAGACAAGGATCCGACAAAGGTAGGCTATGAATTTAAAGGCTGGGAAAATCTTCCGGAGACCATGCCGGCAGAAGATCTGGTAGTTACTGCGAAATGGAAAGCAGCAAAGAAAGCTGATTACAAGATCATTTACTGGACTGAAACTGTAAAAGAAGGTGTTTACACTGTAAACCATGTGACAAATGGAACTGGTCCAGTGGGAAGTTCTATCCCGAATGGAAGTTATACAGTACCGAAGGGATATAAGACAACACCGGTAGCAGGAAAAACGGATGGTGATGTGAAGATAACGGCCGATGGAACGGCGGTTAAGAATATTTATTATGCAAGAGATACGTATACCATTAAGTTTATGAGATGGAGCAGACGGAGGTGGACGTGGAAGGAAGATGAAAGTTTAAGGATCACCGCCCGTTATGGTGTAGACGTATCTGCACAATGGGAAAGAGCTTGCGCAAATCATACTGGTTGGGGACCAAATAGTAGTGGTTATACACAGTATACACTTTTAGCGAATATGCCAGCTGAAAATTTGACCATGTATGAAAAAGATGCAGGTTCAGGTAAAAAGATTATTTACTATGTGGAAGGGTTAGATGGAAACCGAACAGTGTACAGGACATTTGAAGCTTCAAGTAATGTATATTTAACCAAAGAAGATCAGATGCCAATTACTGGATTTACGTATTCTAGCTGGAAGCAGGAGAGTAGCTGGTACGAACCTGATCTCTGGCTCTATTATACCAGAAATTCCTATAAGCTTCACTTTGAGAATTGTCAGCCAATGGATCCGGTAAGCATCAAATTTGAGGCAAAACTGTCCACAGTCAGACCTTCCCAAGACCCAGGCAGACCTTCATATGTAGATTCTGATTATACATTTGCAGGCTGGTATCTGGATCCTGGCTTTAAGGAATCGGTAGATTGGAATGAGACCATGACGGAAGATGGACTTACCATCTACGCAAAATGGGAAAAACCAAAATATACAGTTAATTTTGAAACTAATGGTGGAGAATCCAAAGAGAGTATTACCAGGGAAAAAGGTTTTGTTTTAACAGGAGAAGAACTGGAAGCACCGAAAAAAGAGAATGATGAATTCCTTGGCTGGTATACTGACAAAGCACTTACAAAGAAGTTTATTCCAGAGTCACAGATTGTAAAGAATACAACTTTATATGCAAGATGGAAAAACTCTGATACAGTCACATATACAGTGAAATATATGTATGGTGATAAGGAGATTGCCACTGCGAAGCAGCAGACTGTAATAAGAAATTCCACAGTAAGCGAACCTGCTGAAACAGTAGAAGGATATTATCCTGAAACCTTATCCATCAGTGCAATGATCACAAGTGATGGACAGGAGATCATATTTAAGTACAGATCAGTACAGAGCTGGACTTATACAGTAAAATATTTACTGGCGGGCACTGAAGAATTGGTACCTGGAAGTATATTTGAAACAGGTACTACCAGTGACCAGAATGTAATGATAACCTTTAAGACATTTGAAGGATATACATTAAAATCTGATCCAGTGCAGAAGGTAACCAAGGAAGCTCCGGAAGTTATTTTCTACTATGTACCTAAGATTGCAATTTATCATGTACAGCACTGGTTTGAAAAATTAGATGGTGATTTTGGTCTGCGCTATATTGATACATTCAATACAGCAGCAGGACAGTTAGTTACAACAGAAGGAAAAGACAAACAGCAGGTTGATGGATTTACACTGAATACAAGTATTGATGGAACAGTAACAGAAGGTATTACAGATATTCAAAATGTATTATCCCTGAAGCTGTATTACACCAGAAATACCCATAATGTAACATATCAATATGAAGGTAGTGTTCCAGCAGATGCACCGGCAGTTCCTGGTGAAGCAGCTCATAAGTATCAGGAACAGGTTACAGTAGCAGGAAATCCGAATGTAACAGGATATGTTTTCAGTGGTTGGACGGCAGCAACTGAAGATGGAACACAAGTGGCTACTACAGGCGGCAAATTTGTAATGCCGAATGCGAATGTGATACTGAAAGGTTCCTTTACAGCAACAGAGCAGACTTATAGGGTGAGATACCTGGATGAAGCTACATCGAAAGAAATCCATAAAATGTCAGATCCAAAGAAGACATACTTTGGAAAAGTGATCGAGGGTTATACAGAGAAAATTGATATCAGTGGATATACCTTTGTAAAAGCTGATAACCTTACAGTAGGAATAAATGATGAGAAGAACATTGTAACTGTATATTACAGTAAAGATGATAATCACGATGGTATTCCGGATAAGTATCAGATCACATTCACCTATGTATCAGCAGATGATAATAAGGGAACTGTGACAGGAACAACCAGAGAAGTGGTTACTACTTATGAAATCACCAGAGATAGCGTGACTGGCGAGATCATTGAAGCAAAAGGCCCAACAGCACAGAATCCGACCCAGCCATCCACTGTAACACCAAAAGCTGGTTACAAGTTTGACAAGTGGACAGATAATGCAGGGAAATCTTTCAAAGATAATGCAGCACTGAGAGAAGCGTCTTACAGTGTAGATCAGACTTTCACAGCACACTTTACAGAACGAGCTGATCTTCATTATGAGATCCATTACTTCTATGAAGATGCAAATAGCGTTGTAACAGAAGATACAGCATCAGCGATTGTAAGTGATAGCGGTGTATTCGGAGAAAAGATCCTTAAGACTGCAGTGGCAAAGGAATCTGAATTTAACGGAAAACACTACGTTCTGGTACGCATTGAAGGAGCGGATAAGCAGGTTGGTCTTGATCCTGACGAAAATATTGTAAATGTATATTACAGTATTGATGTAATAGGTAAAGAAGACCCAGATAAGCCAGACAATATCCCGGATAAATACCAGATCACATTCACTTATGTAACAGCAGATGAAGATAAGGGAACTGTAACAGGAACAACCAAAGAAGTGGTTACTACTTATGAAATCACCAGAGATAGCGTGACTGGCGAGATCATTGAAGCAAAAGGCCCGACAGCACAGAATCCGACCCAGCCATCTACAGTAACACCAAAAGACGGCTACAGATTTGAAAAATGGCAGCAGGATGATCTGACATTCTTCAATAGTGATGATGAGCTGAGAAATTCTGAATACCTGGAAGATCAAACATTCATTGCACACTTTACTGTAAGAAGAGATCTTCATTATGAGATCCATTACTTCTATGAAGATGCAAATAGCGTTGTAACAGAAGATAAAGCATCAGCGATTGTAAGTAATAGCGGTGTATTCGGAGAAAAGATCCTTACGACTACAGTGGCAAAGGAATCTGAATTTAACGGAAAGCATTACGTTCTGGAACGCATTGAAGGAGCGGATAAGCAGATCGGTCTTGATCCTAAAGAAAATATGGTAAATGTATACTACAGTATGGACGAGATCGGAGAAATTGATCCAGATGAGCCAGACAACATTCCAGATAAGTATCAGGTTACTTTCCAGTATATTTCTGAAAATCCATCTTATGGAACAGTAAGCGGTAAGGTAAAAGAAGTTGTTACCAGACCTAAGAATGCAGATGGTACCTACAACATGACTGCACCGGTTCATCCGAAGGCAGAAGTAACAGTTGCAGGAATCGGAAATTATAAGTTTAACCGCTGGTCTGATGGAAATACGAACTATAGCGCAGCAAGTGAGATCGCAAAAGCCGGATTTATCGCAGATACCACATTTACCGCATATTTCAGCTACAGTGGCGGAAATAGTGGCGGCGGTTCATCAGGTGGAGGCGGTGGCGGAAGCCATAGATCAACTATCTCCAATACAAGCGGAGGTCCTGGTGTTACTACAACGATCACCCCGGGAGACGTACCAATGGCAGAATTACCAGAGTCACCGGCACCAATCGTCATTGATGATGGTGAGATCCCAATGGCAGCACTTCCAAAGACTGGCCAGACCACTGTAAAAGCAGCACTGACCATGATGTTCTCAGGAATCTTCCTTGCATTAACTGCAATCGGAAGGAAAAAGAAAGAACAGGATGTATAGAAAGAATATCTGAAATAAAGAAAATATTCCCAAACTCATAAACATACCCTGTTAGCGGAAAGCTCCGGTCGGAAACGGCCGGGGCTTTTCGCATACATAACATACTAAGAAAAAGCGGGAACACAAAGGGAAATGGGCCTGGAGGATAAAATGGGAGGGGCATAAATATATTGCAATCCACTGTGCCATGTGCTAAAATGAACATGAGCAAGGTATCTGGAATAATTCTAAAATATTATTAATTCAAATCTAAGCTGGTTTCACCAGTATCTGAAAGACTCTTTGCTTAAACCCAAATTAATTTAAGCAGGGAGAGCGGATCATAAGCAGTATCTTCCTGCGACATTGCTTAAAGGAAGGACAAATGCCTATGAACAAAAGAAGAAAAATATGGAGAACGCATAAAGACCGTCTTTTTCACAGACTGTTTTCAGAGAAAGAAAATGCTCTTTCCCTATATAATGCGTTAAATGGAACCAATTATGGAATGGAAGATGGATTAAAGATCGTAACCTTAGAAGATGCCATTTACCTGACAATGAAAAATGATGTGGCGGTATGCTTATGCGACAGTATTAATTTATGGGAGCAGCAGAGCAGTGTAAATCCCAATATGCCTCTTCGCGGCCTGATGTATTTCTCGAAGGAATATGAAGGCTGGCTGTCGGCAAACCAGAAGTATATATATGGAGAAAAACTGGTAAAGATCCCGGCACCGAAATTCTATGTTCTGTATAATGGAGAAGAACAGATGCCGGAGCGGGAAGAATACCGTTTGACAGATGCCTTTGAACATCCGTCACCGGGCTATGAATGGACTGCCTATGTGGTCAATATCAATTCAGGGAATAATCCGCAGTTGATGAAAAGCTGTAAAGTCTTAAATGATTATACCGAATTTATAACCAAGATCAGGGAACGGCAAAAAGAAGGGAAAACCATAGAAGAGGCTGTAAATGAAGCAATGAAGTACTGCATTGAAAATGACTGCCTGAAAACATATTTATTAAAGAACCGAGGGGAGGTAATGTCGATGATCTTAACGGAATTTGATGAGAAGCTGTATAAGAAGACGTTGTTAGAAGAAGGAATTGAGCGAGGAACGAAACAAACAGTTGCATTAGCCAATACCATTTTTAAGCTTTACAGAGCCGGAAGAAGCTATGAAGAAATTGCCAGAAGCCTAGGAGTATCAATAGAACAAATACGGGAATTACTGGATTAAAATAAGAATCTTTGAGAAACAATCTATTGAAAAACATATAGGTAAATCATACCGCAGATATCCCAGGAAGAGATATCTGCGGTATTTTATGAAAAAAATTTGAAATAAAATTAAAAAAAGCTTAATTTGTAACTGAATAGTAACTCCTCCGTGCTATACTGGGCATAAACAGGGATAATACATCTGTGATGACTCAGAAAAAGAGAGGAGAATTGGTATGAAAGGATGGAGAAAGCCTAAAGCATTTGCAGCAGCCTATAGTGCTCAGAAGCGTTTCCTGGCATTTGTTCTTACATTAGCTATGATCTTTACCAGCGTTGGTACAGATCTGAATGTAAGTTATGCAGCACAGGGAAATAAAGTAGACTTTGAGATATATGGGTCTGATCTGGTAAATGCGATCAATGAGGCTGTAGAAAGTGACAATGTAGTCAAACCAGACAGCCTTGAATTTACAAACGGAGCTATAGATAAGTTTGAAACACTTTTCTATGGTGAAGGAAAGGTTTATGAGGTTTATCCTCAGATCGACGGTGGTGATATGGATGCGGAACTTAGAGTATTTGTCCGCCTGCCAGAAGATGCCGATGATATGTACATGGTTACAGGTGATGAAGAAGTAATCTTCCTGTATGTAAATAATGGAGATGAAACAATCAGCTGTGCAACCAGGATCATCCGCTCCGTTGATGGGGAAGAGAAAGTCAAGACAACTAAACGTATCAACGTAAAGAGCTACGAAGACAAGTTTGGTGATGAAGAAGTTGATATCGTATCCAAGAAAGATGAGACTGTAGAGGAAACAACAGCTTCTGAGGAAAAATCTCAGGATACTGCAACAGATGCAGCTTCCGAAGAGACAACAGCAGCAGAAGAGAAAGAGACTGAGATCACAGACGAAACAGCTGAAGCAACTGAGGAAGAGACAACTGAGGCTGCTGAAGAAAATACAGAAGCAGAGACAGAAGAAGCTACCGAAGCTGAGAAAGAAACAGAAGCTGAAACCGAGAAGGAAACAGCAGAAGAAACTGAAAAAGAGACAGCAGAAGAAAAAGCTGATGCAGAAGGCGAAGTAACAGCATCCCTTTCCCGTCACTACGCACCGGTTGTTGCTATGAAGGAAGATGCACAAGCAGAGCCTGAAAAAGAAACAGCAGAAGCAGCAGAGACAGAGAAAGAAGTAGTTGAAACTGAGAAAGAAACTACCGAAGCAGTAGAAAAAGAAACTGCAGAGGCAGTTGAAACAGAAAAAGAAACCACAGAAGCTGAGACTAAGGATACAGAAGTGACAGAAACTGAAACAGCAGCTGAAACTTCTGAAACAGAGGAAACCGCAGAAGACGCTTCTAAAGAAGAGACTGCAGCTGAATCCAAGGAAAACGAAGAAACAGAAGAAACCAAAGAAACTGTGGCAGAAACTTCCAAGGCAGCTGAGACTACAGCAGAAGCAAAAGAAGAGAATAAGAAAGCAGATGCAGCTACTGACAGTGATTTAGTTGGAATCGGTTACTGCAGCACAGCAAAAGCTTATACAACCACTGTTAAAGCATTAAAAGCTTTAGATGATGTTCAGGGACTGAAAGTTACATATGCTATTAATCCAGAATACAGCGCAAGAATCGTAGACGGCCAGAGAGGCGTTGAAGAGGGTAATGATCTTGTATTCGGAGTAAAGAACCAGATCGGTTATGCAATCGAAACTGTAACTGCAAATGGAGAACTTCTGGAGGCAGACAGCACTTCTGATAATGAAGATGGTTCTGTAACTGCATGGTATACAGTACCGGAAGTAACCGAAGAGCAGGAAATCGAAGTATACATGACTGAGACTGACGAGCATCCGGAATTTAACGCAGAGCTGACTATGGAAGATGGAACAGTCATCACTCTCCATGCAGCAGAAGGTGTCCTTCCGGCTGGGGTTACAGCTGAGGCGACTGTAAAGGATGATCTGGCAGATGCAGTAAAGGAAAAACTGGAAGCAGAAGATACAGACAAGGGTGCCGTGAAGGCAGTAGTAGCATATGATATCAATCTGATGTTAAATGACAGCAAACTGGATAATAACTGGTCTCAGAATGGTTCTGTAGAAGTTACATTCAGTGGCAGCAAGATTCAGAATATGATGTCAGATGCGGCAGTAGTAGAGGTTTATGCAAATAAATCTTCTGATGAAGAAGCACTGACCACAGAAACAACAGATGATCTGAATCTGGAGCATATTTTAACAGAGGAGATTACAGATTCTGAGAATGAAAATGTAACCTTTGAAGCAAAACATTTCTCTGAATATATTCAGGTTGCAAGAGAAGCTAAGAAAACAAAATCCCTTAATGTGATATATCATTCTAATAATAAAGATTTCTGGTGGGGATCTGATGTTATATCAAAATACTCCCAAAAAGCTAACGCTGGTGATGTGATTACTTTTCCAGAATATACAGAGGACAAAGGCATATTGGGAGATGATTGGCATTTTGTAGGATGGAGTACAGACAGTCAGGCAAATGAAGCCGGTGACGGCCACTATACTCAAACAGTATATAGACCGGGAGATACATACCGCATACCAGATGACAGACAAAGCGACATTGATTTTTATGCTATCTGGGCACAAAAAAATGTAAAAGCTAATTTTTATATTCGTCTGGATGGAACGATTCCAACTGAGCCACAGAGTCATGCTAGTAGTGGTTATACTGCCGGAATTACAATTGAAGGAGCTTTAAAATCTGCGGCATTCTATACAAACAGTACGGAAGGAGTCGGCTCACAGCTGGCAAAGCGGCCGACGGAATCACAGATTAGAGATCGGCTTAGAGCAAAAGGTATAAATTACAATTCTGAGACACAGTATATCCTCTGGTATGTTATCAAGTATGAAAACGATGGTGGTACCAATTATAACTGGCATGTAGATGGTGTCCTTCTGGATAAGGAAAAGGTGAACTTAGCTTATAGTCCAAACTGTAATACAGGTGAATGGGTCAGAGGAACAATGCCTGATGGCAGCCAGTATATAAAGGGAACAGAAGCAACTGTATCTAATAATAAAATTCCAGAACGCCATGGTTATACATTTGTGGGATGGAATACAGCAGCTGACGGAACTGGTACTTCTTATGCTCCAAATGATCGGTTTACAATCAATGAAAATACCACATTGTATGCACAGTGGTTAGAAAAAGGAAGTGTTCTGCTTAAATATATTGCGAATGCGGGTGGTTCAGTAAGCAGAGGATCTGAATCTGTAGCACCGGCTACAGGTAATCCACTGGGATCTGAGGCAACACCAGCATCAGGTTACAGATTCGTAAATTGGACGTTAGGTGATACAAATACTGAAGTAAGCAGACAAAACAAACTGACAAAAGATTTTATTGACAAGTATGCAAAGTCGGTAGAAAATCTGTATGTAGCAACAACATTTAAGGCAAATTTTGAGAGAGATCCTGAGCAGGCAGCAACCGTTAGTTATGAATTTAAATACGATAAATCAGGTTGTGAGGTTGGAATTCCGGATGCGATCAAGCAGGCTCCAACTGATAATGGAACCTATTATGTAGGTGATACAGTTACGGTTAAACATCCTGGTACATCAGATCAGATTGAAGATGCATCTAATGGTGGATATTGGACTTTGGGCTCTGTGTGGACTTTAAATGAAGACTCATATGCAGCAGGCTCAACAGTTACTGTAACAGCTGCGAATCGTCAGTCCTTAAAATTTGTTGCAGTATGGACGTTCCACCCATATGAAATGATCTGCTACGAAGTTGCGATGGGAAAAGGAACGGTTAGCCGCTCTTCTGAAAAGTTAAATCCTACTTCTGGTACAGCATTAGGCTCTGTAGCAACTGCAAGTACAGGCTATAAATTCTCAGGCTGGTATAAGGATGAAAATTGTACAGATCAGGTTGGTAGCAGCCCTGAATTTGTACCAACTGTTAAGACATCTGCAACCTATTATGCAAAGTTTGAACCTAAGAAGGACGTTTCCTATACTGTTCATTACTATGAAGAGGGAACAACTAACAAAGTTGCAAATGACAAGATTGTAAATAACCAGACATTTGATGCTACAGTAGAAGAAACTGCTAAAGATATCACAGGATATACTTTAGTGGGGAATAATAAAAAGACAGTTACATTAGATGCTTATAATAAGGAAATTACCTTCTATTATAAAGCAAATACAATGAGCTATACTGTAAAGTATCTGGAAAAGGAAACCAACAAAGTACTTCATGCTGAACTTGTAAAGCAGAATGTGAAGTTTGGTTCTAAGGTTACTGAAACAGCAGTTGATATTCCAGGATATACAGTAGATGGAAACAAAAAAGTAGTTGAAAAACTGAATTATGCAAACAATGTTATTACATTCTACTACACTGAAAATCAGTTAGTTAAGATCCAGTATCAGGTAGCAGACGGCCAGAATACCATGGGAAGTGTTACTCGGCCTTATGAAGATGTAAAACCTGTAACAGGAACCCCGGTAGGTTCTACTGCCAATGCAAATGAGGGATACAGCTTCGTAAACTGGACTGTAAACGGAGTAGAAGTCAGCAAGGAGCAGGTATTAACTCCTGCGGTTGTAGCAGCCTATGCAAAGAATAGTGCAAATGTATTTGAACCAACCACGTTTGTAGCTAATTTCCAGCGTAAGCTTGTACTTAAGGCAAACGATGCCAAAAAGACATATGATGGAAAGGCATTGACTGGCACTGATGCAGGATATGAGATCATTAGTGGTCAGCTGAAAGACGGTGATCGTCTTGAAGTAACTTATAGTGGCAGCCAGAAAGATGTTGGTGAAACTGTAAACCATATTGTACGTGCGGTTGTGTATCGTGGTGAAGAAAATGTTACATCACAGTATGCGTTTGCTCCTTTCAAGGATGGCAAGCTTGAAGTAACACCGGCAATTGTAACCATGCAGTCTGCAAGCGCAACCAAGACTTACGATGGCACACCACTTACAAAGACAGATGAAATGGTGATCACGGGATTTGCAGATGGTGAAGGTGTTGTGTGTGATGATTTTGCAAGCCGGACTGACGTTGGAGACACATTCAATACCTTTAAGTACCATGCGGCTTCTGGTACAAAGTTATCTAACTATGATATTAAACCAGAGAATATCCAATATGGTACATTAACTGTGAAACCGATCACCACACCGATCGTTGTAACTGCCAGCAAATTAAGTAAGGTATACGATGGAAAGCCTCTTACAGGAGAAACTTATGCAGTTTCGGGTGATGAAAATCTGGTAGCTGGTGATCAACTGGTTGTAAAACTTAGCGGCAGCATTACCAATGTTGGTACTGTTACAAATCAAATTGCTGTATGCAAAGTAATGCGTGGCAACACAGATGTTACAGCTAATTACACAATTGGAACTCATGATGGCACTTTGACAGTAATGCCAAGACAGATCACACTTACTTCTGCTACAAAGCAGAAACCTTATGATGGACAACCATTAATGGATCAAACAGTTACAGCAACTGCAGCAGAAGGAACTTATGCACCATTTGCAGATGGTGAAGGACTTGTTTATAATGTAACAGGCAGCCAGTTAGATGAAGGAAGCAGTGCTAATACCTTTACTTATACGGCAAAGGAAGGCACTGATTTAGCTAACTATGAGATTACCAAAGTTGTAGGTGAGCTGACTGTTACCAAGAATGCAAACCAGATTGTGATCGTAGCAAATAGTAACTCTAAGAAGTATGACGGAACACCTCTTACAGATTCTGGATACACTTATACAACGGGTATTCTTGCAGATGGTGATGTATTAACTGCAACAGTAGAAGGTACGATCACGAATGTAGGCGAGACTGCAAATAAAGTTACGGGTTACGTTGTAAAGCGTGGCGATCAAGATGTAACTAAGAACTATACTTTCGGTGAAAGTATGCCTGGTAAATTGGAGATCACCAAGAGAGATGTAACGATCACATCTGGCTCTTCAAAACGTGCATATAACGGACAGCCACTGACCAATTCTGAAACTACTGTAACAGGTACAGGATTTGTAGCAGGTGAAGAACCAACAAGCTATGACGTAACTGGTACGATTACGAATGTAGGTGAGGCTGCTAACACATTTACCTATAACCTGCCTGCAAATGTAAGTGCTGATAACTATGATATTAAGCTAGTTGAAGGTAAGCTGGAGATCACTCCTGTAACAGCCCAGATCCAGATCACAGCAGACAGCGACAGCAAGGTATATAATGGAACTGCTCTTGTAAAGAATAGTGCTACTTATACACAGGGAATTCTTGCAGAGGGCGACAGACTGGAAACTACAGTAGAAGGTTCCCAGTTAGGAAAAGGCGAATCTGCAAATACAGTTAAATCTTATAAGGTATTAAATGCTGCTAATGAAGATGTGACAGGAAACTATACCTTCGCAGAAAGCATTCCTGGCAAGCTTACAGTAACTGCCCGTCCAATCACGATCACAGCAGCAAGTGACAGCAAGAAGTACGATGGTACACCATTAACAGCAAACAGATACTCTGTAAGTGAAAATGGTCTTGCAGATAGCGATGAGATTTCTGAAATTACCATTGCTGGCAGTCAGATCGAGATCGGAACCAGTTCCAATGCAGTTAGAGCAGATTCTGTAAAGATCACCAAGAAGGCTGAAGCAGCAAATTCAAGAAGCGCAGCTGAAGATGTAACTGGTAACTACAATATTAAGTTAGAAGAGGGAATCTTAGAGGTTACAAACCGCAATGACCTTTCCTACATCGTAAATTATCATTACTTAGATGCTAAGGGCAAAGAAGTTGATGTAGAGTCTGTTACTAAGGACGATGCATTCATTGGTGAAGCAATTGCTTACAGTGATGCAGCAAGCAGAGATCATGCTGGCAAGACATACGCACTTGTCCGTGTAGATAATGCTGGAAAAGCTGTTGAGTATTATGCTGACGGTGCCGAGAATCCGAACGTAGTTGATGTATACTATGGCTTAGACGAAATCGGTACAAACACAGAAAAGCCTAAAACACCAGACGGTATCCCGGATATGTACCAGGTAGTATTCAGATACATTTCTGAGAACCCAAGTTACGGTACAGTTGATGGCGCAGCTGTTGTAGACGGTTACGTAATGGAAGTTGTTACAAGACCTCAGAAGGCAGACGGAAGCTACGATATGGATGCAGAGGTTTATCCACTGGGCAAAGTAACAGTTACTGGTATCGGCAACTACACATTTAATCACTGGTCCGACAGCGATACCAATTATGCAAATGCAAATGAGATCGCAGGACATGGATTTAAGTCAGATATGACCTTTGTTGCTCACTTCAGCTATGATGGAGGAAACAACAATAACAACAATGGCGGCGGAAACGGCGGCAATGGTGGCGGAAACGGTGGTTCCGGTTCTACCTCTGGCGGCGGAAGCAGCAGCTCCGGCAGTCGTGGTGCTATTACCGTTACCTCTGGTGGCCCTGGTGACCAGACCGTAACCATTGATGCGGGAGATGTGCCGTTGGCAGAACTTCCGGATGCACCTGTATCCCCAGTAGAGATTGATGACGGTGAAGTTCCGTTAGCAGCTCTGCCGAAGACAGGACAGACAACCATGAAACTGACAATTACTCTTATGTTCTCCGGTATCTTCCTTGCGCTGACTGCCATGAGCAAGAAGCACAAAGAGGAAGAATCCTAAAACAAAGAGAAATCGGATGTTTCAGGAAGAAACAAAATAACAAGTCTTAAATGACTGGCAGGAGCCGCACACTGGCAAAAGAAAGCAGTGTGCGGCTCTTTTTTCATTCTTTTTTTGCTTTTTTACTATTGACGGAGACTTTATTTCTTAGTATTATGATTATAAGAAAAGATAAACATATAAAACATATATATTAGCAATACTAATATATATTATTCAAAAGGAGAATGAAAGATGGCTAAGGTAGGAATTGTAATGGGCAGCGACTCAGATATGCCGGTTATGGCGAAAGCGGCAGAGATCCTGGACAAGTTTGGGATTGATTATGAGATGACGATCATTTCTGCCCACAGAGAACCGGATCTGTTTTTTAAATGGGCAAAGGCTGCAGAAGAAAAGGGATTTAAAGTAATCATCGCAGGTGCCGGAAAAGCGGCTCACCTTCCAGGTATGTGTGCAGCAATCTTTCCTCTCCCGGTGATTGGTATTCCAATGAAGACTTCTGATCTGGGCGGTGTAGATTCTCTGTATTCCATCGTACAGATGCCAAGCGGTATCCCGGTTGCCACTGTAGCAATCAATGGCGGTGCCAATGCAGGTATCCTTGCGGCAAAGATCCTTGCAGCTTCTGATGAGGAACTGTTAGGTAAGTTGAAAGCATATTCCAAAAGTTTAAAGGAAGATGTGGAGAAGAAAGCAGAAAAACTGGAAAAGATCGGATATAAGGAGTATCTGGCACAGAAGTAAAGAACTATGCAGATAAATGCTTTTTGCCGGATCAGATACAGAAAGATCCTGACAGCATATGAGAGAATCAATCGAGTACGGAGGAAAAGAAAATGATGGATTACAAGAAAGCCGGCGTTGACATTGAGGCAGGTTATAAATCAGTTGAATTAATGAAAGAACATGTGAAAAAGACCATGCGCGAAGAAGTATTAGGTGGACTTGGCGGCTTTTCAGGCGCGTTTTCTTTAGCAAAGATCAAGGAAATGGAAGAGCCGGTATTATTATCTGGTACAGACGGCTGCGGAACGAAAGTGAAGCTGGCTATCATCATGGACAAGCATGATACCATTGGTATTGACGCAGTGGCTATGTGTGTTAATGATATTGCCTGTGCAGGCGGTGAGCCATTATTCTTCCTGGACTATATTGCCTGCGGAAAGAATTATCCGGAAAAGATCGCTGACATTGTGAAAGGTGTGGCTGAAGGCTGTTTACAGTCTGAGGCAGCGCTGATCGGCGGTGAGACAGCAGAGCATCCGGGATTGATGCCGGAAGAGGATTATGACCTGGCTGGTTTTGCAGTAGGTGTCTGCGACAAGAAAGAAATGATCACAGGTGAGAACCTGGAAGTGGGAGATGTGCTTATTGGTATGGCTTCCACTGGCGTACATTCCAACGGATTTTCACTGGTACGCAAGGTATTTGAGAAGGAAATGAACAGGGAAGGTTTAGATACCTATTATGACGGCCTTGGAAAGACTCTGGGTGAGGCACTTCTTGCACCAACCAGAATTTACGTAAAGGCATTAAAGAATATTAAAAAGTCAGGTGTGACCGTAAAAGCATGCAGCCATATTACAGGCGGCGGTTTCTATGAGAATGTTCCACGTATGTTAAAAGATGGTGTCCGTGCAGTGATCCGCAAAGACAGTTATCCGATCCCTCCGATTTTCAAACTTCTTGCTGAAAAAGGCCAGATCGAAGAGCAGATGATGTATAATACATTTAACATGGGACTTGGTATGGTAGTAGCTGTGGACGAGGCAGATGTGGATAAGACCATGGCAGCTATTAAGGCAGCAGGCGATCAGCCATATGTAGTAGGAACCATTGAAAATGGGGAGAAAGGCGTGACTTTATGTTAAGGGTTGGCGTAATGGTATCCGGCGGCGGAACCAATCTTCAGGCGATTCTGGATGCAATTGACAGTGGAAAGATAACAAACGCGAAAGTGGAAGTGGTTATCAGCAACAATCCCGGGGCTTACGCATTGGAGCGTGCCAGAAATCATGGGATCGAAGCTGTATGCATTTCACCTAAAAACTTTGAAAACAGAGTGGCGTTTAATGAGGCATTTTTAAAGAAAACAGATGAATATAACCTGGATCTCATCGTTCTGGCGGGATTTCTGGTAACGATCCCAGAGGAGATGATCCGCAAATACAGAAATAAGATCATCAATATCCACCCGTCATTGATCCCGTCTTTCTGCGGCGTTGGTTATTATGGCCTGAAGGTCCATGAGGCAGCTCTGGCAAGAGGAGTAAAGGTTACAGGCGCTACGGTCCACTATGTAGATGAAGGGGTGGATTCCGGCCCTATCCTGCTTCAGAAGGCAGTGGAGGTACAGCCTGGAGATACACCACAGGTACTGCAAAGACGTGTAATGGAGCAGGCTGAGTGGGTCATTCTTCCGGAGGCGGTAAACAGGATCGCCAATGGCTTGATTTAGGAGGAGAGATATGAAGGTACTGGTTATCGGAGGCGGCGGCAGAGAGCATGCCATCTGCTGGAAGCTGTCTAAAAGCCCGAAAGTAGATGAGTTATATTGTGCACCGGGAAACGCAGGAATTGCAGAGGTTGCAAAATGTGTGGATATCGGTGTAATGGATTTTGAAAAAATAGCTGATTTCGCAAAGAAAGAAGCTTTTGACCTGGTAGTAGTTGGTCCGGATGATCCCTTGGCAGGTGGTATTGTGGATGTACTGGAAGAAAAGGGACTGCGTGTGTTTGGACCAAGGAAAAATGCAGCGATCTTAGAGGGATCCAAGGCATTTTCCAAGGATCTGATGAAGAAATACGGAATCCCCACAGCTGCTTATGAGACTTTTGATTCTCCGGAAGCTGCACTTGCTTATCTGGAAACAGCACCTGTACCTATTGTTTTAAAGGCAGACGGTCTGGCACTGGGAAAAGGTGTTCTGATCTGCAATACAAGAGAAGAGGCAAAAGAGGGCGTTAAGACCCTGATGATGGATAAGCAGTTTGGCCATGCAGGAGACCGCATTGTAGTTGAGCAGTTTATGACCGGCCGTGAGGTTTCTGTGCTTTCGTTTGTAGATGGAAAGACCATTAAGATCATGACTTCTGCTCAGGATCACAAGCGTGCAAAAGATGGTGACCAGGGCTTAAATACAGGCGGTATGGGAACATTCTCACCAAGTCCTTTCTATACAAAAGAAGTAGATGAGTTCTGTAAGAAATATATCTATCAGGCTACAGTAGATGCCATGAAGGCAGAAGGACGTGAGTTTAAGGGAATCATTTTCTTTGGATTAATGCTGACAGCAGATGGCCCGAAGGTTCTGGAATATAATGCCCGTTTTGGTGATCCGGAGACTCAGGTAGTGCTTCCAAGGATGAAAAATGACATTTTAGATGTGTTTGAGGCCTGTGTGGATGGCACACTGGATCAGGTGGATCTGCAGTTTGAGGATAATGCGGCAGTTTGTGTGGTACTTGCTTCTGATGGATATCCGGTGCATTACGAGAAGGGCAAGAAGATCACAGGGCTGGAAAACTTTAAGGATAAAGATGGTTACTATGTGTTCCATGCAGGCAGCAAGTTTGATGCAGATGGAAATATTGTAACAAATGGCGGCCGTGTCCTGGGAGTGACAGCTACAGGAAAAGATCTGAAAGAAGCCAGAGCCAATGCTTATAAGGCAACGGAATGGGTTAATTTTGAGAACAAATATATGAGACATGATATTGGCCATGCTATTGATGAGGTTTAAGCTATAGAACACAGGGAACATTCAGTATAATAAACTGGGTGTTTCCTGTTTTTTATTATGTAAGTATGAAGCGGAAGCCTGCGCTTGTAAAGGATAATTTAGACAATTGAACAGCGAAAACCCAAATTTATTTGATATATCGCTTATAATTTCACATAACATGCGGTATAATGTATATAAATATAACGTAGTGGAGTTGATGAGCATGAAAACATGTAAACAGTTGTCTTCAGAATGGGGTGTGGCAGAACATACGATTGCGGATTTGTGCAGAAAAGGAAAGATTTCCGGGGCAGTGAAGGAAGGAAAAAGCTGGAAAATACCAGATGATGCAGAAAAGCCTGTTGATGGAAGGATTTCCTCCGGGAAATATATTAAGAAGTCCGTATATGCGGAACAGAAACCGCTGCCAATAGGCATTTCTGATTATGTACGTGCTCAGTCAGAGTATTATTATGTAGATAAAACGTTGTTGATTAAAGATTTTTTAGATCAGAAGCCGTTGGTATCATTATTCACAAGACCAAGAAGGTTTGGTAAAACCTTAAATATGGATATGATCCGTGTTTTTTTTGAAATTTCAGCAAAAGATACGTTTATTTATTTTAAGGATAAAGCAATTTGGAATTGTGGGGAAAAATATCGTTCTCATCAGGGAAAGTATCCGGTGATTTTTCTTACTTTCAAGGATGTAAAATTTGATTCTTGGGGATCAACACGGAATAAAATCTATGCATTGGTTCAGGAAGAATATGAAAGGCATCAGGAGCTGCTAAACAGTGCCAGATTGTCAATGTATGAAAAGGGATTTTATAAGAAAATCCTGGATGGTGATGCAAATGAAGTGGAACTTACGGCTTCTCTTGAAAAACTGTCCAAAATGTTGGCAATTCACTATGGGACAGCTCCTATCATTATTATTGATGAATATGATACTCCTATTCAGGAAGGACATTCAAAAGATTTTTATGATGAGATCATCGGGTTTATGAGAAATTTCTTTTCCGGTGCTTTTAAGGATAACCGAAATCTTTCCTATGGATTCCTTACTGGGATTCTTCGGATTGCTCAGGAAAGTATTTTCAGTGGATTAAATAATCTGACCGTGAATTCTGTAATGGATGAGGCATACGGACAGTATTTTGGTTTTACGGAACAGGAAGTTTATCAAATGCTGGATTATTATCATGTATCTGAAAAAAAAGAGGAACTAAAAAACTGGTATGACGGTTATTTGTTCGGAGATAAGGAGATTTATAATCCGTGGTCTGTGATCAATTATATTGCAAAAAACTGTACTCCCCAGGTTTATTGGGTAAATACTGGAAAGAACGAGATTTTAGAGGATGTTTTAAAGGTTGCTACGGACGATATTATAGAGAAATTATACTCTTTATTGCAGGGTGAAAAAAATGTGGCTAGAATTGACCTGAATGTTGTCTATCACTCCTTGATAGATGAACCGGCCAATATTTACAGTTTGTTACTGGCTGCCGGTTATTTAAAGGTTCTGGAAAAAAGGTTGCAGGCAGATGGATCATATCTGTGCGAGGTTTGCATTCCAAATAAAGAAATTGCGGCGGTCTATAAAAATGAAGTATTGTCGCATTTATTGCAGATTGGAGCTATCACAAGAGCAACTGCAAATAAAATTGCAGAAAGTCTTTACTTGAATAACTCCTGTAATTTACAGCAGGCTATTGCAGAGTATATGGATAGTTTTATCAGTTTTTATGACTCAGGTACAGAAATTTTCTATCATGGGTTGATGCTTGGATTGCTTGCGTTATTGGACACCCAATACAGAATAAAGTCTAACAGGGAATCTAGGGATGGAATATAGAGCTTAGAATCCTGCACGGATTTTAACAACATGTGATGTAAAAAATATAAAAAGGGGTAGATACTATGAAAATTAACAGGGAAAAGGTAGAACAGCTGGTAAGGACGATGAAACCATTATTTACAGACAGCAGCCGGGCTTCTCAGATTAAGACAAAAGGGGCCTGCGATTATGTGACACAGGTGGATATCCAGGTACAGAAGCTGATAAAAGAGGGGCTGTATCAGATGTATCCTCAGGTACAGTTTATGGGGGAAGAGCAGGACAATACTGCCATTGACCGGAAAGGTGATTTCTGGATCCTGGATCCTGTAGATGGCACTACCAACCTGATCCACGATTTCCGTCACAGTACATTGTCACTGGCTTATGCAGAGGAAGGAACGGTAGAACTTGGAATCGTATATCAGCCCTATACAGACGAAATGTTTGTGGCAGTAAAAGGAAAAGGCGCCTTTTTAAATGGGGAACCGATCCATGTAAGTGAAGCAAAAACACTGTCAGAAAGTCTGGTCACCATTGGAACCAGTCCTTATTATCATGAACTGGCAGACTGGATTTTTAAGGTATTTAAAGAAGTATTTTTATCTTGTCAGGATATCCGCCATTTAGGCTCCGCGGCTCTTGACATGGCATATGTAGCTTGTGGGAGAGTGGATGCGTTCTTTGAGGCGATCTTACAGCCATGGGATTTTGCGGCGGCGAAACTTTTGATTGAGGAAGCCGGGGGAAAGGTGACTGATTTTAGCGGAAATGATATTCCCACAGGAGAACCCGCAGAGATTCTTGCTGGAAATGGCAAAATAAACGAAGAATTGCTGGAAATCATAAGGAAAGATGGCGATAATTGATAAAAAAACAAAAATTATAATATAATATCCGATTTTTCACATATTTTTCACCTTTTTATTCTGATACAATTTTTACATCAGATATTTTTAAGGAGGAAAAAGTATATGAAAAAAAGTAATCTTATGAGATTCTCAGCAGCAGCTATGGCAGCACTGATGGCATCCGGCGCTTTGACCGCATGCTCCGGCGGATCTTCCAGCCAGACCACTGCAGCAGCAACAGAAGCTGAAAAGAGCAGCGAAGCAGGAAGCAGTGAAGCAGCAAAAGAAGATGCAGGAAGCGGAGAAGGCGTTACCATCCGACTGGTACATTACATGGGTGAACAGGCTAAGAGAGATGCCTTAGATGCGATTCTTGCAGACTTTAAGAAGGAAAATCCGGATATTAATGTTGATATTGAGGTAGTATCTTCTTCTTCCTATATTGCAACCTATAAGAACTATATTGCAGCAGGCGAAGCTCCTGATATTATGTTTGGTAAACCTCAGAACCTGACTGAGTTTGTAGAAGCCGGATATCTGATGGACTTAAAGGATGAGAAGTGCCTGGAAAATGTACTTCCTATGCTGAAAGATGAGTGTACTGTAAATGGCGGCATTTATGGATTCCCGATTGATGCACAGGTAAAGGCATGCTTCTACAATAAGAAGATGTTTGAAGAAGCTGGTGTGGAAGTTCCTCAGACCAAGGATGATTTCTTTAAGGTATGTGATACCTTTATGGAAAAGGGAATTTATCCAATGGTTCATCCTTATAACTTTATCCATGGTGTATTCCATGAACTGGATTCCTACTTTACCAGTATGGCAGCAGCAACCGGCAATGCAGATGTGTGGATGAAGTCCCAGAAGGGCGAAGCAGAACTTTCTGGAAATGAAACTGTAAAAGAAGCAATGGAAATGTTCTCTAAGCTGGCTTCCTATAAGGATGCAGGTGATACTGCTGTAGATCAGACTCAGGGTATCCAGAACTTTGCAGCAGGACAGAGACCTATGTATATCAATGGCGGATGGCTGATGGGTGATGCGATCGCAGCAAATCCAGAAGGCGAATTTGGAATGTTCCCAATGCCATGGTCCAACAATCCAGAAGATAATAAGATGTGGGTTGGTATTGATGACTGCTTCGTAATTTCTTCCCAGACACAGCATAAAGACGAAGTTATGAAACTGATGGAATTCATCGCAAATGATGCAAGTTCCAAGACCTGGATGAGCACAGCAAAGCTGATGACCAGCAATGTAAATGTATCTGTTGATGATGAAAATGATCTGATCAAGGCTATCAAGTCCTACATTGATGAGGACAAGATCGTTTCCAAGAGTCTGGTACCTGATTATACTTCCGAGTTTTCAACTGCTTTCCGTACAAAGCTGCAGGAGTTTGTAACTCTGGATGACAGCCAGCGTGACGTAGATAAGCTGCTGAAGGATATTGATGCAGAAATCGCTTCCATTCGTCAGTAATTAAGACCGGATACAGCAGGCTGTAAGGTCAGAGTGGCAAAGCGGCCCGCGCCGCAGCCACTCTGGCTTTTTTATGTATACGTTATAGAATCTGGAGGTTAAAGCATGAATCAGAAAACAAAAAAAAGGATCCAGGAATTTACATTTGTCCTGCCGGCTCTTATTATGTTCCTGATCTTTGTGATCGTTCCCTTTATACAGGGTTTTCCTATGTCTTTTACAAAATGGGATGGCATGAGTCCTAATAAGCCTTTTGTAGGACTTAGTAATTACCTGCGCATTTTTCAGGATGGAAATGTGATCAATGCCACGAAAAATACATTGATCTTTACAGTGCTTACAATGGTATTTTCCAATTTGTTTGGATTGCTGTTCGCACTGATGATCGCTAAAGTATCCAAGATCAATAATATCTTAAGAACCTGCATTTTCGTTCCATATTGTTTAAGTCTTGTACTTTCTTCTTATATCTGGCGTTATGTGTACAGTGATGTATTTTACCAGATTTTTGGCATTCCAAGCCCTTTGGGAAGTACGGTCTGGGTTATGTTAGGTCTGGCGGTGATCTCCGTGTGGAGAGATGCGGGTTACTGCATGGTAGTCTATATTGCAGCGATCCAGGGAGTTTCCAACGATTATTATGAGGCTGCAGATCTGGAAGGTGCTACCCACTGGCAGAAATTCCGGGATATTACCCTTCCGATGATCGCACCTGCGATTACTACTAACTTTACTCTGCTTTTAGCATGGGGAATGAAGGTATTTGATTATCCAATGGCAGCTACTGCAGGCGGTCCGGGAAGAGCTTCAGAGACCGTGGCTATGTTGATCTATAATAACCTGTTTACATATTACCGGGCCGGTTATGGACAGGCCATCGCTGTTGTATTTACAGCAGCTATTTTCGTAGTAAGTACCATTGTTTCAAGAACGCTGCGTGCAAGGGAGGTAGAGATCTGATGGAAAAAACACTGCGCAAAAACCTCTTTTTTATCTTTAAAATCTGTGTCACTTTATTGGTGATCAGCCCATTTTATATTGCGATCATTTATTCTGTAAAATCAAAACCGGAAATGGTGACCAACCGTCTGGCATTTCCCAAAACGATCCACTGGGATAACTTTACAAGGGCGATCGAGACATCGAATTTTGGTCTGGCGATGAAAAACAGTTTGATCACGACGGTGGCGGCTGTTTTTGTGATCACTTTGATCTGCACGATGGCAGCTTATATCATTGCGCGCAAAAATAATCGTTTTTATAATACGATCTATTACATTTTTGTAGGCGCCATGATCATTCCTTTTCAGTCGATCATGACCCCACTGTATATTGATATGGCAAAATGGAAACTTTTAAACACACTTCATGGCTTTGTTATGGCAAAGATTGGTTTCCAGATCGCATTTACAGTGCTTTTAGTTTCCGGATTTGTAAAGAGTATTCCCAAAGATCTGGAAGAAGCTGCTTCTATTGATGGAGCAGGTATTTACCAGGTATTTTTCCGTATTGTCTTTCCGCTTATGAAGCCGATCATTCTTACATCTGTGGTTTTAAATACATTGAACGTATGGAACGATTTCCAGATGTCTTTAACATTGCTTCAGAGAAAGGAAGTACGTAATATCCCGCTGACCCAGTATTTCTTCTTTGGTGAGAACAGCATTGAACTGGGACTTGCTTTTGCGTTGTTTATTATGTCAATGATACCGATCCTGGTACTTTATCTGACTCTTCAGAAGTATATCATCGGAGGTATTACATCAGGTGCTGTAAAGGGATAAAGATGGAAGGCTGAATTGCAGCTATAATTAAGAACAGCAAAAGGAGACTGTATGGAACAGCAGGATAACAGAGTACATTTCAGAAAGACTTTGTATTTTAAAATGGTGATCGTGACTGTTGTTCTGGGGTTGACTTTCTTCCTGGCACTGGGTTTCATTTATCAGTTTAGTACAGAACGTTTTCGCAGGGAAATGACAGCGCAGTCAGATGCCTTAACAGAACAGATCTGCCAGAACGTGGAAACTGTTTTAAAAGAGCTGGCAGAAAAGACGGTTCCTTTAGTGACGACCAATGAAAGGATCGCACCTCTTATTTCAGAAATAAAACCGCAAAACAATGTGTATGATCCTTACAGGATGATACGGGTCCGCCAGAATCTGGATGAATTTATTGGGTTAAATGAGGGAATCAACTGGATGGCAGTGACAGATCGACAGGAAGGTGTTTATCTGTCCTACCGCCTTTCTGCGTCTATCCGTTATATTCCGGATCAAAGTGACATTTTGAGCCTTTGTCAGGCCAATCATGAACGTTTAAACAGCCGTCCCGGAACAACAGTATGGGCTGCCAGCAGTGATCCGGGCGGAATCATCCTTATGAGGAATATATTTGATTATTCTTCTATGGAATTTGTTGGAACGATCCTGGCAGAAGTAAAAAGTCAGCCGGTGCAGAAGATTTTTGAAAATACTCATATAATGAAAGCCGGTGATTTTGCTCTCTGTGATTCCATGGGAAATGTGATCTGCTCCACGTATGGTGAATCACCGGAAAAAATGGAAAGGCATGAAGAGGAAGCGGATCCTAAATGGATTGAAACGGAATATTCCATCAACAATGGCAAGCTGAAGATCCTTCATACAGTAGATCTGGAGGAAAACAATAAAAGGTATACAGATTTGCTTCATTTGATCATGGGGATCGGATTATTTGTTTATATTGCGATCATAGCCTTTTTATGGTTTACATTTGGACGTATGGCCCAAAATATGAAGATCATGCTGGAAAATATCAACCGGATCTCCCAGGGAGAATTTGAATTATCCCCTTTACGGTTTTCTGAAGGGGATGAACTGGATATTCTGGAAAAGAATATTTCACGGATGGCAGTCAGGATCCGGAGACTGATGAACCAGGTGGTCCATGACAGGGAACAGAAACAGAAAAATGAATACAGTCTGCTGGAGACACGATACCATGAACTGCAGGCTCAGGTGAATCCTCATGTGCTTTTCAATATTCTGCAGTCCATTAACGGAACAGCCCAGATCGAAGGAGATATGAAAGTCAGCCGTCAGATCTGCTTTCTGGCTAAGTTTTTCCGTGGAAATATTGACCGCAGTTATACATTTTGCACCTTAGGGGAAGAAATGGATTATGCGGAAAATTATCTGAAACTGTACATGGATATTTATCAGGACCGTTTGATGGTGGAGATTCATGTGGAGGAATCATTGAGATATGTTAAGATCCCTACTTATATTCTGCAGCCGATAGTAGAAAATGCGGTGGTTCATGGAATGGAACCTTCTTTAAAACCTTGTACTGTGCGTATTACGGTGGCTCAGAAGGGAGAAAAGATGTATATCCATGTATGGGATAATGGAGTGGGAATTGATACAGAAAAACTGTTAAATCTGCAGACTGGAAGAGCACAGTCAAAGCGGATCGGGCTGAGAAATGTAGAAGAGCGGATCCGGATCTTATATGGAGAAGGTTATGGTCTGAAGATAGATTCCAGACAAAATGAATTTACGGAAGTAGTCCTTACGCTTCCTGTTAATTTTGAGTAAAGGGATTATTTTACGAAATAGTGTACATTAAAGCCGGGGATAGAGTCAGTTTGGAAAGGCGGTATGAGTGTGTATTCAGTGGTAGTGATAGATGATAACCGCATTGCAGTGGAAGCAATTGTGAAGTCTACAGACTGGAATCTGTGTGGCTGTCGTGTAGCTGGAAGTGCATATGATGGTGTTGCGGGCCTGAGTTTGATCAGGCAGATACAGCCGGATATTGTAGTGATCGATATTCAGATGCCGGGGATTAATGGTTTGGAAGTAATTGGCAAGCTGAAAGAAGAGAAAAAGGATATTCAGTTTATCATCATTTCCGGTTACAGTCAGTTTGAATATGCCAGACAGGCATTGCGCTATGGAGTGAAAGACTATCTGTTAAAGCCTATTATGAAAGAGGAAATGGAGGCGGCTTTAAAACATGTGGCAGAGGAATTGCGAAGACTTACGTTTGAAAAAAAACCGTTAGAAGAGGAAACGGAGGATCCTCTTTCGGAAGAACTGAGGCGAATACGAAAAAATGTATCAGGTTATTCACTGGTTGTATCTAAAGCATTAAGCCTGATTGACAATAACTTAGATAAAAATATCAGCCTGACAGATATTGCAGAGGAATTTCTGGTATCTACCGGTCATTTCAGCAAATGCTTTAAGAGGGAAACAGGAGTTGGTTTTTCAGCTTATGCAACTATGGTAAAGATGGAGCGCGCAAGAGAACTGTTAAAAGACCCGCAAAACCGGATTGGAGAAGTTGCCAGGATGCTGGGATACAGTGATTATGCTTATTTTTTTCAGGTGTTTAAGAAACAGTTTGGTTATGCTCCAAGAGAAGTTAAATTTGGGGATCGAAAGGATAAAAAGGAGACTTGATATGAGGCAGACAGAGAATAAAAGGAATGTTCCAGATGTATTTACGTGTGAGGATGGAACTCAGATAAGAACAAAAGAAGAATGGTTTACAAAACGACGTCCTGAATTATTGGAATTGTTTCGCAAAGAAGAATATGGACGTCTTCCTGATATGAGAGAAGTGGAGGTGCGTTTTCGCGTAGCGGATATACGGGAAGGAACCGGAATTATGGCGGGCGAAGCCATCCGAAAGACCATAGAAGTGGAAGCAGTGAGAAAGGGACGAAGCTTTATTTTTAATTTTGTGCTTTTTATTCCAAAAGGTTTGGAAAAATCGGCTCCTGTATTTGTGGTAGTATGCAATAGAGGAATTAAAGACAGTGATCCGGCAAGACATTTTTTGAGCCCATTTTATCCTGCGGAGACCATTGTTTCCAGAAACTATGCCTGTGCTGCATTCAGGACACAGGAAGTGGCTCCTGATTATGAAGAAGGTTTTACAACCGGTTTTCACCGACTGTTTCCAGAGTATGCTGCATCAGGAGCAGATCTGGCGGATGGAGGATGGGAAAAAACAAAAAGACCAGCAGATGCATGGGGCGCTATTTCAGCCTGGGCATGGGCGGCCAGCTGCTTAATGGATTATTTTGAACAGGATCCGATGATTGATGAAAAGAGGGCGGCTGTAGTGGGACATTCCCGTGGTGGAAAAACGGCTCTCTGGTGTGCTGCACAGGATGAACGTTATGCTATGGCTGTAAGCAGCTGTGCTGGAAACAGTGGAGATGCGTTGGCGAGAGGTTCTAAAGGTGAAAAAATCAAAGATATTGTAAAAAGATTTCCATACTGGTTTGCCGGAAATTATCAGAAATATGCAGATCATGAAGAAAATCTGCCATTTGACCAGCATATGCTGATTTCCCTGATCGCCCCAAGGCTTGTGTATACAACATCGAAAACTTTTGATGCCTGGGCAGACCCGGAAGGGCAATTTGAATCTTTATGCCAGGCGTCACCTGTTTTTGAACTAACAGGAGTAAATGGATTGGAAACTATGGAAAGACCTTGTCCGGAGCATGTTCTTCATGAGGGGCACATCGGATATCATTATAAAACGGGCAATCATGACCTGGATGAGTATGACTGGGAAAGGATCATGGATTTTGCGGACAAACATATGTAATGAATAAAAGTATCTTAAAATGCAGTGGGGTATTTGTGAATCTCACTGCATTTTTTTACTCCTTGTGATATACTTTGACCAGATAGTGTAAAAATATTGGAAGCTGATAAAAATTGTATAAAGGAGTAACAGTGAAAGTAGAAGAAGTAATGCAGGAAATAGTAAGATTATGTGAAAAATATCAGGCAAAAGAAGTGATTTTATTTGGATCGAGAGCAAAAGGAACGGCGAGAGAGCGCAGTGATATTGATATAGCTGTGTCTGGTGTAAAAGAGTTTGATTTGCTTGCAGAAGAGATCGAAGATCTGCCAACGCTTTATAGTGTGGATCTGGTAAATATGGATACATGCAAAAATCAACTGTTATTGGAGGATATTAGAGAGTATGGACGAAAAATTTGAACGGCGTTTTAAATCATTTTGTAATTCACTGGATGCACTTGCAGAGGCCAGACAGAGAGACATTAAGGATTCTTTTGTTCTTAGTGGGACAAGCGCAAAATTCAGCATTACGTTTGACCTGGCGTGGAAGGTTATGAAAGACATATTGGTTCAGTATTATGCGATTATCGGGTTTGTGGCAGGTTCTCCAAGGGAAGTGTTAAGAGAATCGTTTAAAGCTAATTTGATCTCAGATGATGACTGGATGGATATGCTTAAAGTGAGAAATGAGCTGGCACATGATTATGACGGTGAGATTGTGAAAACACATTGCCGCTCAATTATTGAAGATTATATAGATCTTTTCTATGAATTTGAGAGAAAGGTGGAGCAGTTGATTAAAGAACAGTCGTAAGTGAGGCATAAGATTTGAAACTCTTTTTGATTTTATATTGACTATTGTCATATGTTGTTATATAATGTATTCAGATATTATAAAAGAACAAAATTCAGGAGGATACCAATTATGACAATCAAAGAGATCGTTGCTTCCATCAAGGCAAAACAGCCAGAAATCAAGACCGTATACTTTGTAGGCTGCGGCGCTTCACAGTCTGATCTGTTCCCTGCAAAATATTTCCTGGAGAACAACGCTAAGAAGCTTCGTACAAGTATCTATACTGCAAATAACTTTAATTACTCTACTCCAGCTGGTGTAGATGATACCGCTATCGTTATCACCTGCTCCTTAAGTGGAAATACACCTGAGACTGTAGCAGCTACCAAGCTGGCTGTTGAAAAAGGTGCTCATGTAGTAGCTGTAACTCATAAGGCAGATTCAGCTCTGGCTCAGAATGGTCAGTACCAGATCATCCATGGCTTCTATGAGAGTTATGGTGCAAAGATGGAAAAGCCTGCAAGAGTTCTGGAACTGGCTTGCGAGATCTTAAATGAGTACGAAGGCTATGAGCACTATGATGATATGCAGGATGGTTTAAGCAAGATCTTTGATCTGATCAATGATTCCTGCAAGCTGTTCCGTTCTACTGCTAAGAAGTTTGCTGAGGATCATTACAATGCACCTATCCTGTATGTAATGAGTTCCGGCGCTACCCAGTACACCGCTTATTCCTTCTCCATGTTCTTAATGATGGAAATGCAGTGGCTGCCATCCAGCACCTTCCATACCGGCGAATTCTTCCATGGTCCATTCGAGATGGCTGATGAGAACGCTCATTATCTGTTAATGATGAATGATGGTCCTACCCGTCATCTGGATGCAAGAGCACTGACCTTCTTACAGCGTATGAACGCTAAGTACACTGTAGTTGATGCTAAGGACTTCGGTTTAAGCTCACATATCAAGAGTACAGTTGTTGAATACTTCAACCCACTGATGATCGGTGGCGTTACCAGACTGTTAGGTGAGGAAATGGCTATCAAGCGTGATCATCCTCTGACAATGAGAAGATATATGTGGAAGCTGGAATACTAATTTCCTGTATACTCTCCAAAGAATATGATAAATAAGAAATGCCCCGAAAGTATCACTTCCGGGGCATTTAATGCGTTAGGAGACATTTTACGGAAACACAGGATCATTTAGCAGATCACATCCTAAAACCGGTCTGCGGCGCTTGTAGGCAGTTACATGGTCGAATCCGGCCTGGATCAGAAGCTTTGCGGCTTCTTCAAAGTCAGCAGCTACATCGGCTGGCCTGTGGGAGTCAGAACCTACAGTGACGATCTCGCCTCCAAGCTCCTTATATCGTTTTAATGTACGAAGTCCCGGCATTGGTTCACCGGCGCCCTGGCGGATGCCGGATGTATTGACTTCGATGCCTTTTCCGCGGGAGATCACATTTTTAAGGATCTGGTCAATATAGCTTTCGTATTTTTCATATTCTACCGGAAAGCCGCAGCGTACCAGATGGCGTTTGATCAGATCGATATGGCCCAGACAGTCATATTCGCCGTAGGCGGAGAGCTCAATAAGGTGGCGGTAGTAGCTTTCTGTGATCTGGGGAACTGTAACGTCTGTGTAGTCCATTTTGCTGACATCTACATTTTCAATCTTATGGACAGAGCCAATGAGATAATCGAAAGGATAGTTCCTGATGATGTTAAAGGCCTCTTCACGGGCTAAATGGAGCTGTCCGAACTCCATACCGCTTTTAATGGTCAGGCGGCCTGCAAAGCGATCTCTGCAGCGTTCTAAGTTGTCCCAGTACAGCTTTAAGTATTCTTTATGGAAAAACTGTCTGTGGATGCCGTGGGCATAGAATTCGTAGTGGTCTGTAAGAGCTATTTCTGTAAGGCCTTTGTGGATAGCTGCCTGACACATGTCCTCCATGGGGACTTTTGCGTCAGGTGAGACACTGTGCATATGGTAATCAGCGGTAAGCATATATCATTCCTCCTGTTGCTATGATGTCCTCTCGGAGTCTTTCCTGCACCTGCCTTTGTGGCCGGTTTTTCGAAAGATTCCGAGAGAACATTATGATGTTGGGGACAAAAAGTATTTTGCCTCTGGTATCTAACATATTAAAAAGACTGCTTTTTTTGGTCGGTACAGTCTGACCGGAAAAGCAGTCTTTTTGATATCATAATGAAAATTGAAGAGATCAGCCTTTTACTGCTCCGGATGTAAGTCCGCGTACAAACTGTTTGGACATGCAAAGGAACAGGAGTACCATTGGTAGAGAGGCGATCAGGATACCGGCTAACATTACAACGTAGTCGGATTTTAAGTCACCCTGGAAGGTCATCAGACCTAACGGGATGGTCATTAATTTTTTATTCTCAAGGAATACGTTTGCAAATAAGAATTCATTCCATACATTGTTTAAGTTTACAATGGCACAGGAAGCCATAACCGGCTTACTGATAGGAAGGATGATCTGTGTGAAGCGCTGGAAGCTGTTGCATCCGTCTACGATCGCTGCTTCCTCTAATTCCTTTGGAATGGAGATGAAGTAAGCTCTCATTAAAAACATGGTAAATGGGATACGGAATGCTATGTACGGAAGGATCAGCGCTGCACGGGTATTGTAAAGCTTTAATGCCTGTAAGATCTTGTACAGAGGTACTAAAGCAACCTGCTCGGAAAGGGCCATACCGCCTAAAATAAGGAAGAATACGAAACCGCTTCCGGGAAGGGAAAAACGGGTCAGTCCATATGCCAGCATAGAGCTTAAAAGCAGGATGCACAGAATGGAAATGGCACTGACGATAATGGAGTTCTTAAAGTAGAAGAGAAGTCCTTTGCCCCATGCAGTTGCGTAGTTGACAAACATCCATTTTTTTGGAAGAGCCAGGGAGTTTAAGAACATTTCCTGGTTTGTCTTTAAGGAGTTTAACACCAGCCAGCATACAGGAAGCAGGATGATAGCTACCATTAACAGAAGAAATATATGGAGCAGTACGGAACAGATCCGGGTTTTTAATACATATTTGTCTTTCATACCAAAACCTCCTTATATCTCTCCGGAACGGCTCACCTTCAGCTGGAAGATAGAGGCGGTTACGGTAATGACAAAAATAAGAACACCAGTTGCAGCAGCCATACCCATATCATCATGTAAGAATGCGTTCTGATACAGGAATAAGCCAAGTACCTGGGAAGAATTTCCAGGACCACCTACTGTGGTGGAGTAAACCTCGGTAAACAGCTTGAATGCACCAATTACAGTGATAATGGAGCAGACGATCAGCTGTTCCTTTGCAAGAGGAAGGATAATGCTTACTGCGCGGCGGATGGGACCTGCGCCGTCAATAACAGCAGCTTCAATGTAGTCTCTGGACACGTTCTGGAAAGCAACTACCATTAACAGGGTAATGTAACCGGTGAACTGCCACTGGCTCATTGCGATGATACAGAAGATAGCCAAGTTTTTATCACCTAACCAGGTCTGCTGCATGCTTGCAAGTCCGACGTGCTTTAAAAATGTGTTTAAAAGACCAAGCTGCGGGTTGTAGATAAAGTTAAACATCATACCAACGGCAGTCAGGGAAACCAGGGCCGGAAGGAAATAGATGTTTCTGCAAATCGATTTAAAGCGGTCACCGGCAAGACTGCTCTCTAACAGGAAAGCCAGGAATGTTCCAAATCAAACTTGCACGATCAGAGAGATCACGCAGTAATACACATTGTTCCGGATCATGATAGGGAATGTATCATTTGTAAATAATCTGCGGAAATTGTCAAGTCCTACAAACTTCATGGAGGAAGAGTAGGAAGAAAGACGGAAAAAGCTGTATACGAGGTTAACGATAATAGGGATATAAACAAAGCCAAGGACCATTAAAAGGCCGGGGATCACATATAAATACGGTGTGAGTTTTGTTTTCTTTTTCATCCTGACACCATCCTTTTCTTTAAAGATAGGGAGCAGATGCTGCTCCCTATCGTGGATTTCTTATAAAACTTTAACGAAAACTATTCAACCAGTTTCTGGGCTTCAGCAGCTACCTTCTGGATCTTAGCCATTGCGTCAGTTGGGGTTACGTCACCATTTGTGATGTCGGAGATCTGGGTCAGATACTCGTCGCAAACTGTGGAGTACAGAGCGTTATCAAACCAGATGTCCATCTTCTTAGCGTTGGAGATTACATCGTAAGCACTCTTTAAGGACTCATCGGTTAAAGTCTTGTCCAGACCAAGGGAAGCGTTGAACCAGCCAACCTGCTCAGCCTGCTGTGCACCAACTTCAGAACCAAGGAACCATTTTAAGAACTCTACGCACTCATCTGGGTACTTGGTCTTAGAGGAGATCGCAAATCCTTCAGGAGCGCCGGATACCAGATTTGGATTACCCTTAGCACCTTCAATGGTTGGGAACTTGAACATTCCCCAGTTCAGATCTGGGTTTTCCTGCTTAACATTGGTGATCTCAACTAACTCTGCAAAGAGGATAGCGTTCTGTCCCTGAGTAAAGCCTAAACGGGCCATATCATGGGTCATACCATTTACACCTGTGTTCATGTAGGATACTAACTGCTGGTATTTTTCAAGAGCTTCTGCATATCCTGGATCGGTAAATTCACCGGTCTTAGGATTGTAGTCCTTTGCTCTGGTCTCATCATCTACTAACTGCTCATTTAATGCACCGATGTAATGAGCAGATGGCCATTTGTCCTGATTTCCTTCTGCGATAGGATCCATACCGGATGCTTTGATCTTGTCAAGAACATCGATGAACTGATCCCATGTCTCAGGAACTTCCAGTCCTAATTCGTTGAAGATATCTTTGTTGTAGAAGAATTCTTTTGCATCCAGACGGAATGGGATACCATAAACCATGCCATCTGCAGTTGTGTATTCATTCATCTGTGTTTCCATCAGAGAAGCTTTCCAGTCAGGATCTGCTTCCATATATGGAGTTAAGTCTAATAACAGGCCTTCACGGATAAATCTCTCAGAGAACTCACCGCAGAAGCTGAAGAAGATATCTGGGCACTCATCGGAACCAACTACAACTTTGATCTTCTCTTTGTACGGCTGGTTCTGTGCGCTGGTCACTTCAAACTTGATATCTGGATGAAGGGATTCGTACTCAGCAAGTTTGCTTTCAATGAAGCTGTTGCATGGATCATCAGGGAAACGATGGAACAGTTTAATGACTTTTACGTCACCGCTGTTTCCGGAATCAGCAGCTGCTTCTGTTTTGTTTTCTCCACTGCCTGCTGCGGCTGTGGTGCTGTCAGAAGAGGAACTGCCGCCTCCGCATGCGGTAAGGCCCAGTGCCATTACTGCTGCAAGTCCAAGGCTTACGGTCTTTTTCAGTTGTTTTTTCATAATGATCTCCTTTCGGTCCTCAGTTTTGGGTGTCTCTGTTGTATTGATACAACACATAACATCTTAGTACAAAGCATACCACATTGTTATATGTCTTGCAACTGTTTTTTTAATGTTTTTGTAACTTTTGTTGATAAAGTTTTAACTAACCGGTACTTTTTTGGGAAAAAATGACGGCGTTTCTTTAGAAAATAAAGTTATTTCATAAAAAACGCCGTTGTTTTTAAAGTTCCTCTTTATAGTTGTATTGTCGCCCCTGAAGAATATTAGGTACAGTATTTTGTACTATGAACTTACGTAACAATCGTAAGACGGTATCTCTGGGGGTTGGTAAGCAGCTTGCTGTAATGCAGCACTTCATTATCCTGATCGAAAACCTCATCCTTTTGCAGCAGGAGGGCATGCTTTTCCGGAACCCCCAGACGTTGGGCTTCTTCCGGTGTGGCATAGCAGATCTCCACTGTTTTAACAGAATGGGTTGGAATCAGTCCGTGGTTATGGAAAAACTCATAGGTAGAACCTAAAAGATTTTCCTTTAACAGAAATTCCATCCGTTTTGGATAGTAGCTGTCCTCAATCATCACCGGCACATCGTCATTTTTACGCAGACGGACTATACGCAGCACTTTTTCGTTTTCATCTACACGAAGTTTTCTGGCAATGGAGCCGTCAGGGGTTATCCATTCTACAGTGATCAGTTCTGCAGATGGTACATGCCCGTCCATTTTGCTCATTTCCGTAAAGCTTATGATCTGGTTGTCTACAACACGGTGCAGCTTCTTTTCTGCCACAAAGGTTCCGATGCCCTGCTTGCGTACTACGAAACCGTCATCTGCCAGCAGTTCAATGGCCTTGCGCACAGTAATGCGGCTTACTTCAAAATGCTGGCTGAATTCTGCCTCTGTCATCAGCTTGTCCCCGGCTTTTAATTTGCCGTCTGTGATCTGCTGTTTGATCTTTTCGGACAGCTGCTGGTAAAGAGGCACCATAGAATTTTTTATCATGAATATTTATTTCACTCCTAATGCGTTAAGTTCATATTGTTTTGCTTAAATACGGCATGGCTATAAAAACAGGTGCGTGAAAAATTCCGAAACAGGGAAAGTGTTAATCGATAATAGCAGTTCCATAGCCAAAAGCCCCTTCTAAGCTGCAGACCTTCGCTGCAAATTTTGCTCCACAGTCCATGTCATGTTTCAGCTGGGCGATCATATGGTCATGTTCACCGGCAAAAAGAGTTCCATTTTCCTGAAGCAGGGTAGTGAGCAGAGTGGAGAAATAGGAGTCTCCGGCGCCCATGGTATCTAATACGGTTTCTGCTTTATAAGCAGATGCATAGACGATTTCACCGTCGTAAAGTGCATAGGAACCGTCTTCGCCTACGGTACCTACTACTAAGGTTACCCCGTAGGAGGCCGCCTTTTTCATTTCACGTTCTCTTTCCTCTGCAGTTAAATGTGCGCAGGAAAGAAGGGCTACTTTGATATGAGGACACACCTGTTCAAACAGGGCATCGTCCCATACAGTAGAGAAATCAAAGGCAATAGGTACACCTGTCTCTTCTAATAAAGACAGATCATCATAGATATAGCTGTTTGTATTGGAGTAGATCACCTGGAAGGACTTGATATAGTCCAGATCTTCTTTTGTAAAGTTAAATGGATGTTCTTTGGCAACACCACCGCGGTTGGAGCCTAAGAATACACGGTCCCCGTCCTTTAAGGTAACGCGGGCTGCACCGTTTTCACCGTGGAAATGTCTGGAATGGCTGAAGTCTACGCCTAACTGGGTTAAAATCTTGCAGTTGTATTCAGCAACGCCATCATCACCAAATTTGCCAAGATATGCTGGCTTTCCGCCGTTCATAATGGAATAGACACATGTGTTTACACACTGTCCACCTGGATACATTTTTCCTCTGGATAAGTATTTATCCACTACATTATCACCAATGGCAATGATTTTTGCTTCACTCATATTAAAAACCTCCGGTTATTTGCTCATATTTCCTGACGGATGTCCGCAGGACAACAACAATCTGTTAGATACAATATATAACAATATATAACATCTTGTCAATGAGTTTGTATATTCCCGGAGGTTTTTCTTTTGTATATAATTACATGATATAAGTGTCAAAAGTATAAATTGCGTTTGTGCTCGCACAAATAAGCAATTTATACTTATTGACACGCCGAACACCGAAAACGAAATAAAATGGTGTGAACACGCCATTTTATTTCGTTTTCGGTGTTCGAGGATTGCGGGAATTGCATAGCAATGGAGCAATCCGGTTACATCAGTGAGTGGCAAAATTTACTTTTGACACTCACATCATTACATATAAGGTTCAAACATTTTAAAGTTTCGGCAGTCAGCTTCAAATGGCTTCTGGTAATAGTCGGAAGCAGTGATCTCCTGGCTTAGAAGTCCGGTGTAGCCGTTTTTATTTACAGTTTCAAGCCAGTTTTTCAGGTCGTGATTTCCGTCACCCCAGATCAGATGTCCGTAGGGAGTTCCGTCTATGAAGTGCATATGTACAATGTTTTCGGCTCCTAAGGTATCAAACCACTGCTGTAAAGTCTCGCCTGCCACGCCCATTGGACAGGTGTCGATCATGGCTTTAAAATTAGGATGGTTTATTTCCGTAAGCATCCGCTTTACATCATCAACAGTAGTTGCCAGATTGGTCTCATCCGGGCGCAGGGATTCCATAGCAAGGGTAATGCCCTTTGTGCCGGCATAATCGGCCAGTCGTGCCAACATGTCGCGGCCACGTTTCCAGCCTTCTTCCCGGTCTTCGTTTAAATATCCACGTCCGGAGTGTACAGCCATGACCTTACAGCCGAGTTCTTCACCGGCATCCAGGCCTTTTTTGAAATATTCAAAGCTTTTGGCATACAGATCCGGGTCTCCGGCTGCAAACTGATAGGGGACAGAACAGTTTTCCGGGGTGATGACCTGGATGGTAAGACCACGGTCTCTTGCCATTTTGCTTACTTTTTTACAGTCATCATATTCCAGATTGCTTAAGAAAAAATGAGGAGAACCAGCCCATAATTCGATGGTCTTAAAACCGGCCCGCATCTGGGATTCCAGAAAATAGTCCAGGGAATAGAATTTATAATGGATGTTCATGCCGGATACCTGATCAGATCGTATTAGTTTCATTTTGTGTACACTCCTTTAACTGTAAATTTTTTAAATTGAGTATAACATAGGAAAGCCGGGGCGTACAGATAGGAAAAATTAAGGTGTGTTTCTTTTTGTAACATGCCATATACCGTATACGATCAGAACTGAACCAATAAAGGACAGACCAAAGGGTTCCCGAAGAAATAATACTCTTGCAAACATGGACCACATGGTCTGCAGGTTGGAGAAAGAAGCAAGTTAAACGTGTTCTTAATATAAGCTGAGTGTATCATTGTAGGTGTGTCTTGTAAAATACAGAAAAATCATATATTATATTGAATGGATTGAATAGATTTGACTGATATTGGATGAAGCAGCAGGTCTGTTTTTTTAAAAATTGGTGTGGTGGATATAAAACAGGAGGATGTAAAGGTCATGATAAACAGAGATGACATGCTGGAGCTGACCAGGCGTATGACACCGGCCAGAGCTTCTGTAGGCCGGATCGCAGGGGCCTATTTTGATGAAGAAGGCTATGTAGACGGTACATTTAATACGAATTTTTTGAAGCTGTCAGCTGGTGAACGTAGCAGAAATTTAAATATGGCAAAAACAGTGCTGATTTCCAGAACCAATGAGCAGTTAAAGGAGTATCGGCTGACAAAAGAAATGAGAAAGCCGGGAAGTGTATGGCAGCTCCTTGATGGTGTCAAAGAATCTGAAATGAAAAATGATGCCTATATGGATCTGTTTTATGAGGTATTGGGAGAGAAATATCATCCGGGATATCCATTTTCATGTTTTATGTATTATGGACAATATGATGTGCCTGTAAAGGGAACAGATAAGGAGTGGATGGAAGGTTCGGAAGAGGTTTATACTTATTTGTTATGTGTGATCAGTCCGCTGACCGGGGAATATGAACCGGGTGTGCCGGAGTTTGGTTTTTTATATCCGGCTTTTAAAGACAGAAGTACCGGCTGGGAATACGTAAATGTATACGAAAGCCAGCCGGCACGTTTGTATAAAGAATTAATGGAATGGTTATCTCTTTATAAATGATATTCCTGTATTTTTACAGAAAGTCCTGCTAATGACAAAGTCAGGCCTTACTTTTTGTAACCTGCCATATTCCATATAAGATCAGCAAAGAACCAATAAAGGATGACCATCCAAAGGGTTCTTTAAGAAACAGCACTCCTGCGAACATAGACCACATGGTCTGCAGATTGGAAAAAGCTGCCAGTTTTCCTACAGACATCTTACCGGCTGCGTAGTTTACCAGAATATTGCAGGTAACGGAGCAGAAGAAACTGAGGATCAGTACCGGGATGATAAAACCGGGGATTGTGACATAGTGGAGCAGTTTTTCCACATTTCCTTCCAACCCATGAAGAGCGTCCGCTGTAAAAAAGAGACAAGAACTGAAAATTGTAAAATAGGCACGCTCAATGGCGGAAAACTCACAGGATGCTTTTCGGTTAAGCACACGGTAAATGGCAGATAAGATGCAGGCAGACAGAACAAAAAGAATGCCGACTGGTCGGATGGTGCCGGAGGCACTGCCTGTTAATGTGATGATGATCACGCCTGCTACTGGGAAAAAGCTGAAAAAGACCTGTCGTGAGGCTGGAAACTCTTTTAAAAAGGCAGCAGAAAGCCCCATTGCAAGGATTGGCACCAGGGAGAGGACAACGCCGGTGAACATGCTGTTGGTATAGGCGATGCCGTAGCTTTCGCAATAAAAATAAACCACTTCATTTAATGCCAGAAGGAGCAGCGGAAGTACTTTTTTGCCCTTTAGTGTTAAGTGCTCTATTTTAAAGAGGATCATTAAATTCATCAGAAAAAATGCAATGATAAAGCGTATGGATAGCAATACGCTGGTGGGAGCGTAACGAAGGGCTGTTTTAGATAAAAGAAAGCTGAATCCCCAAAGTGTATTGCCGGTAATAGCGGCAAGAGCGGGGATATTTTCTCTGAAATGAGAGAATGACCTGGATTCAGATACCGTGGATGAAATCATAAAGTGCCTCCTGTGATCCTGAAAATCTAAGGATCTTGTTGTTTATATTCAGAGTGTAGCATTGGAAATACTTCTTGTAAAATACAGAAAAGTCTTATATAATATTGAATGGATTCAATATATAAGATAGTTGATGATAAGAAAAATAAAGTAAGATTTTCAACGTACATTGAGGTGAAATGATTAAAATGGATCAGGAAATACAGGCATTTCTGGAAGTGTGCAGAAATCAGAGCATATCAAGGGCAGCAGAAAAGTTATTTATCAGTCAGTCTTCTTTAAGCACAAAAATACGGATCTTAGAGCGAAGGCTTGGATATACCTTGTTTATACGGGGCAAAGGAAGCCGGAGCGTTATGCTTACAGATAAGGGTGAAAAGTTTTTGGAATTAGCGGTAAAATATCAGGAAATTTTGGAAGAAATGCTGGCGTTAGGGAAAGACACAGGAGCAGAAAAACTGAGGATTTCTTCTATGAACAGCTTAGGAACCCATCTTTTAACACCAGTGTATGAGCGTTTTATGGCGGAAAATCCAGATATTGTTTTAGAAATTCAGGAAGCGGATCCGGATCGCTCAGGCCTTGAAAAGGGGATTACAGATATTGCTTTTACAACAACGAAATTTGAATCAGCAGTGATCCGGGTTATTCCGGCTTTTTCTGAACCGATGTTCTTTTTATGCGCAGAAGGAAGTGATTACAGCGGAGCAGTGAGAAAAGAGCAGCTGGATCTGCAGCATGAGATCTATGTAGACTGGTCTTATGAATTTGTTCGTTGGCACAGTGAGATATTTCAGGGCAAGCAGCCTAAATTGGCACTTTCACTTATGAATCAGCTGCAGTTTTTTCTTTGCAAAGAAGAAAACTGGGCGTTTGTTCCGGCAAGTGTGGCTGTAGGCCTTCTGGCAGAGGGAGGTATCAGAAAATTGCCTGCAGCATTTGAAATCCCTCCGAGAGAAATCTATTGTCTTTGTCAGGAAAAGGCAGCAGGAAGCCGGAGAGTCCGCCAATTTTTGAAGTGTTTACGGCAGGGACTTGTGGAAATGGAGCAGGTAGAATTTGAGATATACATATAAATAAGGGCATGGGTAGTCAAAGGACAGTCCTTTGATCGTTTGATCAAAAAAGTTTTATTAAATAAGAACAAAATAAAAATTATTTTTTGCTAAAAGAGAAAGAATATAATGACTAAGGTTACAGAAAAGAAAAAATTGTCAATTCTTGGAAATGGTTTTCTGGCGGGAATTGTTGTAGAGGCCTACAATAAGGGAATGCTTGATGAATATGAACTGACAGGTATATTAGGGCGGACAAGAGAAAAAACAGAGGCACTGGCAGAAAAAGGCGGCTGCCGCGCATGCAGTACCCTGGAAAAATTGATGAAAGACAGACCGGATTATGTGGCAGAGGCTGCTTCTGTTAAGGCAGTCCAAGATTATGGTATGAAAATATTGTCTGAAGGTGCAGACCTGGTCCTCTTATCGATTGGTGCTTTGGCAGATGAAACATTTTACAGAGAGATAAGCGAATGCGCAAGAATAAAGGGAAGAAAGATTCATATTGCCTCTGGTGCTATCGGCGGCTTTGATGTGCTGCGGACTATTTCTCTTATGGGACAAACACAGACTTCTTTCCGTACGAAAAAGGGACCGAAAGCTCTTTTGGGAACTCCACTGTTTGAAGAAAGCCTTCTGACAACCACAGAAGAAAAGCAGGTATTTCATGGCAACGCAAAAGAAGCCATTTCTATTTTGCCTACAAAGGTAAACGTAGCTATTGCGGCTTCTCTGGCTTCTTCTGATCCTGAAAATGTTGACATGAGTATTTTTAGTGTTCCGCAAATGGTAGGAGATGACCATAAGATTACAGCGCAGATACCGGGGGTTAAAGCGAAACTGGATATTTATTCCAGTAAGTGCTATTGCAGGCTGGAGCATTGTGGCTGTGCTGCGTAATCTGGTCTCACCAATCGTATTTTAGGAAAATGAGAGAAAACGAATGGAATGCTTTTTGTTTGGGTTAAGGATCATTCATATTTTGGCTTACAGGAACAGCCGATTCCAAGTCCGCCAAAACCAATGTGGCAGGAGATACCTAAAGACAGGTCATCGCAGAGAACATCCATACCAGGGAAAGCTTCGTGGATTTCCTCCAGCCAGGAGGCAGTGTCTTCTGGTGTGGAACTGGATGCGGCCAGAAGATAAACCTCCCCTTTTTCTAACTGTTCTTTAAAACGGGTGTCCAGGTCGTGTTTCATGGCTTCAATCATGGAATGACGGACTTTTGCGAAGCCCCGGCATTTTTTGAAAATATCCAGAGTTCCTACATCAAATTTTAAAACAGGTTTTATGTTTAATATATTAGCCAGTGCAGCGGCGGCAGGAGAAATCCGGCCGCCTTGTTTTAAATGCTCCAGAGTCTGCACACCTACATAAATAACCATATCTGCCCGGGCTGCTTCCAGGATCTCCTTGATCTGGGGAGCAGAATAACCCTTTTCAATCAGTTCCAGGGCATCTAAGATGGAGCGATGAAGGGGTGTGGACACCCGGCCGTTGTCAACCACAAATACCCGGCCGGCGTAAGGTTCATCCTGAGCCATAGCTTCTGCTGTAAAACAGGAACCGCTTAAGCCGCTGCTTAAAGGAATATAAAGAATGTTTTCGTATTCTGTAAGGGCCTTGTCCCACAGCTCCATTACGGCAGCGGGATTTGGCTGTGAGGTGCTGATCTTTGCGCCGGAGTCTAATTTTTTAAAAAATTCTTCTCTGGACAAAGTGATATCTTCATAATAACATTCATCATCAATATAAAAAGGCATGGGAAGAACCAGGATTCCCAGTTCATTTGCCAGTTTTTGTGAAATGCTGCTGTGACTATCTGTTACGATTCCAATTTTTTTCATTTGTAACTCCCGATTTATATAGTGATTGAATGTGTTTATATGAAATGATCATATTGTATACAAACAGAGTATAAAACAAATTATCTTGAATGTCAAAATAAAATGAAATATATGACAACTTCAACACTGTAATAAGGTAAGAATGCTGCAGGAAAGATTCCGAGAGTACATATAATAAAAAAAGAGAAGCCGACGTATATCAGCTTCTCTAATTTTGTTGTACTAATCTGCTGTACTAATTTTAGAACTTACCAGCCTTTGCAGCTTCCTCGATGGAAACAGCAACTGCAACGGTAGCACCTACCATTGGGTTGTTGCCCATACCGATCAGACCCATCATTTCTACATGAGCAGGTACGGAAGAGGAACCAGCGAACTGTGCATCAGAGTGCATACGTCCCATGGTATCGGTCATACCATAAGAAGCAGGACCAGCTGCCATGTTGTCTGGGTGCAGAGTACGTCCTGTACCGCCGCCGGAAGCTACGGAGAAGTACTTCTTGCCTTTTTCGATGCATTCTTTCTTGTAAGTACCAGCTACTGGATGCTGGAATCTGGTTGGGTTGGTGGAGTTACCGGTGATGGAAACGTCAACGCCTTCCTTCCACATGATAGCAACGCCTTCTGTTACGTCGTTAGCGCCGTAGCAGTTAACTTTTGCTCTTAAACCGTCAGAGTAGGATTTTCTCCACAGCTCTTTTACTTCGCCTGTGTAGTAATCCATCTCAGTCTCAACATATGTAAATCCGTTGATACGGGAGATGATCTGTGCAGCGTCTTTTCCTAAACCGTTTAAGATAACGCGCAGAGGTTTCTGACGAACCTTGTTAGCCTTCTCAGCGATACCGATCGCACCTTCAGCAGCTGCGAAAGACTCATGTCCTGCTAAGAAGCAGAAGCAGTCAGTATCTTCTTCCAGAAGCATCTTTCCCAGATTACCATGTCCTAAACCAACTTTACGCTGGTCAGCAACAGAACCAGGGATACAGAATGCCTGAAGACCTTCGCCGATTGCTGCAGCAGCGTCAGCAGCTCTCTTGCAGCCCTTCTTGATAGCGATAGCAGCGCCTACAGTGTAAGCCCAGCAAGCGTTCTCGAAGCAGATAGGCTGGATCTTCTTAACCTGAGCATAAACGTCCAGGCCTGCATCTTTTGTGATCTTCTCAGCTTCTTCGATAGAAGCAATGCCATAGCTGTTTAATACAGAATTGATCTTATCAATTCTTCTCTCATATGATTCAAATAATGCCATCTTCTTAATCCTCCTAATTGGTCCTCATCATTCTTTACGTGGGTCAACGATCTTAACAGCGTCAGCAACGCGGCCGTACTGTCCTTTTGCCTTTTCCCATGCAGTAGTAGGATCATCACCCTTCTTGATGAAATCGGTCATCTTGCCAAGGTTTACGAACTGGTATCCGATGATCTGATCATCAGCGTCTAATGCGATACCGGTTACATAGCCTTCTGCCATTTCCAGATAACGTGGACCTTTCTTAAGAGTTCCGTACATAGTACCAACCTGAGAACGCAGTCCCTTTCCAAGGTCTTCCAGACCAGCACCTACAGGAAGTCCGTCTTCAGAGAATGCACTCTGGGTTCTTCCGTAAACGATCTGTAAGAACAGCTCTCTCATAGCGGTATTGATCGCATCACATACAAGGTCAGTGTTTAATGCTTCCAGAACGGTTAAACCTGGAAGGATCTCAGCTGCCATAGCTGCGGAGTGGGTCATACCTGAACATCCGATGGTCTCTACCAGAGCCTCCTGGATGATACCTTCTTTTACGTTCAGGGTCAGCTTACATGCACCCTGCTGTGGAGCACACCAGCCTACACCGTGTGTCAGACCGGAGATGTCTTTGATCTCCTTTGATTTTACCCATTTTGCTTCTTCTGGGATTGGAGCAGCGCCATGATGAACGCCCTGTGCAACTTTGCACATTTCTTCTACTTCCTGTGAATAAATCATGTGTTAAAACTCCTTTCAAAGATACTTGTATGATTGGTTGTGTCTGTATAAGCAGACAGGTCCGTTTGTTTAAACTGGCTGCCTTTGTTAAATTTATCACGGCACACCTATGTTCATTTTCTCACATAATATGACATTTTACAAGCAAAATTTTCTCACCTGAGAAACAAGTTTTTCATATAAATGTACTAAAAAAAATACAGAAAGATATGAGTACAGACATAAAAAAAGACTGCCGTAAAGTGAAAATATCATCTTACAGCAGTTCTTTATCTCCAGCCGGAGCGTGTTCCCGGGATAATCAGTGTGAGACCGGACACCTCCGATACGGGCGAAACCGCACTCCTCCCAGAACTGGCGACTTCATTATTATAAGACTTCAAATAAAAATATACAAGGGCGAAAAGGGAAAAGAACGGATTGGAACTGCAGGGCACAAAAGAATGAGAATGTAAAATAAGGAAGATAATCGAAAAATAACCTGAAAAAGGGGGATGGCCCGAAGTACTCTGCGTAGCAGGTACTGCCGGGCCCGCGTCATCTCTGACTGATTTAGACTATACCATGGCCGGGCTTAAAATGCAATGGAAGTCATAGAAACGTAATGATTCGTAATATTTCTTACGAAAAACGAAGAAATAGCAGGGCTTTAGCGAAAATATTTGAAAAATCTACAGTTTTGTTATATACTACATATTACGATAGCGGAGGTGTGTCTTTTTGAATCTCCGTTAAATATATAAATAAGGATGGTTTTACTATGGCATTATTAGAAACATGGAGAAATCTGGCATATGGTGACGGCCTGGATGATAAAAAAAGAGAAGAGCTGTGGTCCGGATATTTCCAGATTGAAAAAGGAATCTATGAGCAGATCCTTTCCCAGCCTGAGCAGGTGATTACAGGTACTGTTAAGGAACTGGCTGAGAAGTACAACACAGAGATCCTGATCATGACCGGATTCTTAGATGGTATCAACGAAAGCTTAAAGGGATATGAGAACCCAATCGATACTATGGAAGAGGATACCGAAGTTAAGATCGAGATCGATCCTGAAAAGCTGTATTACAACATGGTAGAAGCAAAGGCTACCTGGCTGTATGAACTTCCACAGTGGGATGCGATCCTGACTCCAGAGAAGCGTAAGGAACTGTACAAGAGCCAGAAAGCTTCCGGTACTGTTCGCAAGGGAAAGAAGATCTTCCCAAATGATCCGTGTCCATGCGGAAGCGGAAAGAAGTACAAAAAGTGCTGCGGTAAGAACGCTTAAGCAATCTGAAATGTGCGCCTGTCCGGAATCTTCCGGGCAGGTATTTTATGTTACAGATGCAAGTCTGGACTGTAACTATTTTTTTGAAAGGTGCCAGTGACATTGTTCGCTGATTAAAGGGGAAGAAAATGGACGCATATACAAGCTTTGCCCAGGTTTATGATCTGTTCCAGGATAATATTCCTTATGAAGAATGGGCAGATTATCTGAAGGGCCTGTTAAATGAATATGGCGTAAAAGATGGACTGGTGCTGGATCTTGGCTGTGGTACAGGAAGTATTACAGAACTTCTGGCAAAATCAGGCTATGATATGATCGGTGTGGACAATTCTGAGGACATGCTGGAGATCGCCATGGATAAGCGGGGCCGGTCCGGACTGGATATTTTGTACCTTTTGCAGGATATGCGGGAGTTTGAGCTTTATGGTACAGTAAAGGCAGCGGTGAGTATCTGCGATTCCATGAACTATATCCTGGAAAAAGAGGATCTGGTACAGGTATTTAAATTGGTAAATAACTATCTGGATCCATCCGGCATTTTTATTTTTGACATGAATACGGAATACAAGTACACAGAACTGTTGGCAGATGGTACTTTTGCAGAAAACCGGGAAGAGAGCAGCTTTATCTGGGAGAATTTCTATGATGAAGAAGAACGGATCAATGAATATGACCTGACTTTATTTATTAAAGAAGGGGAACTGTTCCGCAAATTTGAAGAAACCCATTATCAGAGATGTTATTCTCTGGATGAGGTAAAAGAGGCAGCAAAAGAAGCAGGGATGGAATTTGTGGCTGCTTATGATGCGTTTACGAAAGAACCGGTGAAGGATGACAGTGAAAGAGTGTATCTTGTTTTTCGCGAACATGGAAAATAGGAAGATTCCCAAAATGCAGATACGACAAGGAAGGAGAGAAAATATATGGCAGATTATGTGATCAGAGCCACTGCAGCTAACGGAGAGATCCGTGCTTTTGCAGCAACTACCAGGGATCTGACTGAGACTGCAAGACAGGCTCATAATACAAGCCCTGTGGCAACAGCAGCGTTGGGCAGATTAATGACAGCAGCTGTGATGATGGGATACGACATGAAGGGAGCAGATGACCTGCTTACTTTAAAAATACAGGGCGATGGACCTATCGGTGGACTGGTAGTTACAGCTGATTCCCATGGAGATGTAAAGGGCTATGCCTTTAATCCGGGAGTAATGCTTCCGCCTAATGACAAAGGCAAACTGGACGTTGGTGGTGCGTTAGGTGTAGGTGTTTTAAGCGTGATCAAAGATATTGGTTTAAAGGAACCTTATGTAGGACAGACGATTCTGGTTTCTGGCGAGATCGCAGAGGATCTTACCTATTACTATGCTACTTCTGAGCAGACGCCTTCTTCTGTTGCCCTGGGGGTACTGATGAATAAGGATAATACAGTACGACAGGCCGGTGGATTTATCATTCAGCTGATGCCGGGAGCTTCTGAAGCAGTGATCTCTGCACTGGAAGAAAAGATTAAGGAGATCCACTCCATTACTACGTTATTGGATGTAGGAAATACTCCTGAGACTATTTTGCAGTATGTTTTAGGCGATTTAGGACTGGAGATCAATGAAAAGCTTCCAGCTAAGTTTACCTGCAACTGCAACAAGAGCCGGATCGAAAGAGCATTGATCAGTGTTGGAAAGAAGGATATCCAGGAGATGATCGATGATGGCAAGCCGATTGAAGTAAACTGCCATTTCTGCAACAAGAATTATACTTTTGATGTAGATGAACTGAAAGAGATCCTGGAGAAAGCAAGAGGATAGGACAAAAGCGCACAAAAGGAGCCAGTCATAAGACTGGCTCCTTTGTAATCATTTGAAATTCACGTATAACTTACTTCAACTATCTATCAAATTGATATATGTTTGAAAAAGGTACACTGCTGTTCATTGATTATAATTTGGTTACGTTAGTAGCCTGAGGTCCCTTAGCACCATTTACTACGTCGAACTCAACTTCTGCGCCCTCGTCTAAGGACTTGAAGCCTTCCATGTTCAGACCTGAGTAGTGTACGAATACATCGTTTCCCTGCTCGTCAGAAATGAATCCGTAACCCTTCTGGTTGTTGAACCACTTAACTGTACCTTTCATTACGATACCTCCAAAAAATATAAAAAAATGTTGAGTTGCAAGTAATTTCGCAACTGTGACTAGAATATCACAAATTAGGGGCGGTGTCAAACCTTTTGTGTCTAAGAAAATAATGACTTTTATGTCTGATAAAATAAGGTGAAACTTTGCGGAAAATAAAATCCTGTGGAAAAATTAACGGACTTCTGGTACAATGTGCAGGGAAAAAGTTTTTGCAAATCAGAGAGGATTTAGAAATGCCTGAAAATGAACTGAAAATGCCCAAAATAAAGCTGGTTAATATTATAAAACATTTCTGTACGATCACCAGACATCGCCTGCTGGTGTGCAAACATTGCTTTAAGATCGGATTATACTGGCAGGGACTGACACATGATCTGTCAAAGTACAGTCCGGAGGAGTTCTGGACGGGGGTTCGCTATTACCAGGGGGACAGAAGTCCCAATGCGGCAGAACGTGAGATCATCGGCTTTTCAAAAGCCTGGCTCCATCATAAGGGACGCAACAAGCATCATTTTGAATACTGGATCGATGTTTCTCTGAATAAAGAAGAGGGGCTGGTGGGAAATAAGATGCCGGTGCGTTATGTGGCTGAGATGCTTTGTGACCGGATCGCGGCCTGTGAGGTGTACCGGGGCAAGAATTATACCAGCGCTGCACCTATGGAGTATTATGAATTTACAAAGAAATATATTACCATTCATCCGGATACCAGGGCACTTTTAGAAAAGCTCCTTACGATCCTGAAAGATGAAGGGGAAGAAGCGGCTTATGGGTATATCCGCAGGCTGTTAAAAAAGGGAAGCTATTAAAGCAGCTTCCCTTTTTGTGTATAATTCGGTTATTTTTTATTCTTCCGGGAACAGATTTTCCTCAATAATGGCAACTGCATCACGGATGCAGTCAGGACATGCACGAAGTACTTTTCCTGTGTCTATGCCTTTTAATTCACGGCATACAATGGTGGAATTTTTCTCTTTAAAGGCTGCGATACATGCTTTGGATGCTTTGTAGGTTGTGCCCTTGGAGTTTGGCTTTTCCAGATCTGCAGTGCTGATCTTTAAGCCTGCTAAAACAGCTGCTGCGGAGATTGCGCCGCAGGTTCCTTCCATGCCGCCCATACCAAGACCAAGGCCCTCTGTTACTTTGAAAAGGGTCTCAGGATCGATATCTATCTTATCTGAAAATGCGAAGGCTACAGACTGCGCGCAGTTATAACCTTTGTTGTGACAGGCAATAGCTCTGTCGGCTCTGGATTCTTTTGTGATCTCTGACATAATCAATATGCTCCTTTATATATAATTTAGTCTGGCTGCAGCCTCAGGCAGATCATGTGTATGATAAAACCGCCAAGGAGCACGCTGGCAAGATAGAGACAGTTTCCGGAAAAAGTTCCGATCACCAGGGAAATCTGATGAAATACGATCTGTCCGTTTGGATAATAGGGACTGATGTAGAACATATCTGCATTTCCGTATGGATGGGATAATACATTGATGGCTGTGGCGATGGCAGCGCAGATGAGAAACAGAGGAATCACAGGAAGATAGGTTCGTGCTGCTTCTGGATGATTGTTTCTATTGCTGCTGCTATTGTTGCTTTCGCTATGGTTATAAAATGCACATGTAAGTCCCATATAGATAAGGATAAAGTGCCATAAAAAACCATGGATGGTCAAGGTCCAGTAAGGGTGCATCAGTCCGCTTGGCTCAGCCAGTGCCATGATCCCGCCGAGAAGTCCGAAATCCTGGATAAAGGTGTAAAAGGTATTTCCAGGTTTTTGCGGAACAAAAGGGATAAGAAGCCCCAGATACATAGGGATACTGCACAGCTGGAAAGGAAAATACCACCAGTCATATCGTCCATTGTTTTCTATATAGTAAATAAAAAGCTGTTTATAAACTTCGGTCAGCGCCAGTATAAGACCGCACAGAAATAGGAGTGAGTCTGTCTGCCTGCGCTCCTGCATGGAAGTTTTTCCGGCAAGAAAAATGCTGGTGCTTATGCCTGAAAATGTGAGTATCAGGTGAAATGGGCTGTAAGGCACTGGCGGTTTCATGGTCCAGGCAGTTGCCTGTAAAAATGACAATACCATGTAAAAGCCACCTTTGAATATAGTGTGTTTAAAGATTAGTTACAGTTCAGCCTTGTATCTTCTTGCCCGCTTGCAGCGGACAAGAAGCTTTGGGCGTCTGCCTTATGAAGATTTAGGGCCAAAAGCACTTATGAAAGCAAGTTTTCAACGTACTTTTGGCCCTAAATCTTCGCAAGGCTGAACTGTAACAAAGATTATACACCATTCCAGATGGATTGTCCATGTTGTGCATAAAAAGGAACATGTGTGCACAGACTATGGGAAAATAACATTACTGTACATGGGTAGGCACTTTTGGAACCGAAAGTGCCGTACGATAACGTAGTGGCAGCGGGAATTTGCCGTATTTAAATGCGAAGCCACGGCAAATTCCGTTACTGGTCATGCAACGCATGAACAGTAACAAAATAACAGGAGGACATGAAATGGCAGGGATCATGACAGCACTTCTTTCAGGGGCTTTGATGAGCGTACAGGGAGTATTTAATACAGGTGTAACGAAACAGACCAGTGTATGGGTGGCGGCCGGCTGGGTCCAGGCAACTGCATTGCTCACCTGCGTGGTGATCTGGTTTTTTACAGGAAGACCACCGGTGCGCGGATTGTTTTCTGTATCGCCTGTATATTTGCTTTCTGGTGGGTTGATCGGTGCTGTGATCACATTTACGGTAATACGCAGCATGCAGGCACTGGGACCGGCCCAGACTGCCCTTCTTATTGTGGTAGCACAGATCATCACTGCGTATGTGATCGAATTGTTTGGACTTTTCGGAACAGAGAAAATGCCCTTTGCATGGCATAAATTGCTGGGAGCGGCAGTAGCGGTGGCGGGGATCTTTATTTTTGAAAGATAAATAAGAGGACTGTGATCTGCTGAGCGAAAAAGTGTAAAAAACGAACAGGAAAAAGAAAAGAAAATGTTAGATTTACTGCTTGTATTTGAAGGGGGTTTCCGATAGAATAGTAGTGCAGGCTGAGATGGTATCCTATGGAGGGGTATCATTGAGAAGAAAAGAGAAAATAGTATCTTTAAGAATGAAAATACTGTTGGCTGCGGCTTTTGCTGCAGCTGTGTTTGTCTGTGGAGGCTGCAGCAGGACAGTGTCCGGGGATGAGATACAGATCGAGACCGGAGATGAAAGTCAGGATGCAGCAGGTGTGAATGAAAATGGTTTAAGTGAAGGAGCCCCGGAAGCAGAAGCTTTTATTTATGTCCATGTGTGCGGACAGGTAAAAGATCCTGGGGTTTACCCTTTGAAAGAAGGGAGCAGGCTTTATGAAGCGATTGAAATGGCTGGCGGCGCGACAGAAAAAGGTGTCTGTGATATTTTAAATCTGGCAGCAGTGCTGGAAGACGGGATGCGCATTATGGTTCCGGATAAGGAACAGGCGGCAGAATGGACGCAAGAGGGAAAGAGTCTTGCAGACAGTCCTGGTGTGACTGCAAAAGGTACACCAGATCAAGGTGCAGCTGGAAAGGTGAATTTAAACCGAGCCAGTGTACAGGAACTGATGACACTTTCAGGGATCGGCCAGTCCCGGGCAGAAGCCATTGTACGTTACCGGGAAGAAATCGGCAGCTTTCAAACCATTGAAGATGTGATGAAAGTGTCCGGAATTAAAGAAAATGCATTTAATAAGATCAAAGATAATATAACCGTATAGCACCAGCATCCGGGGAACATATGTGATCAATATATGCTTATCATATATGGCCTCAGGGCAGTGCTGTAAGGAAATGATAGAGGATAAGGGGAGCTTGGAAATGGCACGGGTATTAGTGGTAGATGATGAGAAACTGATCGTGAAAGGCATACGGTTCAGTCTTGAGCAGGATGGCTATGAGGTGGACTGCGCTTATGATGGGGAAGAGGCTATTGAAATGGCCAGAAAGACGGAATATGATATTGTTCTGCTGGATGTCATGCTGCCAAAGCATGACGGCTTTGAAGTGTGCCAGACGATCCGGGAATTTTCTGATATGCCTGTGATCATGCTGACCGCAAAAGGCAGCGATATGGACAAGATCCTGGGACTGGAATATGGTGCAGATGACTATATCAGCAAGCCTTTTAATATTCTGGAGGTAAAAGCACGTATCCGTGCGATCATCCGCCGAAGTATGAAGGCAAAACGCCAGAAGAAAGAAGAACCGGCTAACAAGTATATTGGTGCAGGTGATCTGAAGATGGATACAGAAGGAAGACGGGTGTTTATTGGCGAAAAAGAGATCAATCTTACAGCCAAGGAATTTGACCTGTTAGAGCTTTTGGTCCGTAATCCAAACAAGGTATACAGCCGTGAAGCACTTCTTAATTATGTATGGGGTAATAAAGCCATGGACAGCGGTGACGTAAGAACTGTGGATGTACATGTAAGAAGATTAAGAGAAAAAGTAGAACCTGTACCCAGCGATCCTAAGTTTGTACATACGAAATGGGGAATTGGGTACTATTTTGCCGCAAAATAGAAACTTTTGTAAATTGAGGATGAAATTCTGTGAAGATAACATTAATTACAGTAGGAAAGATAAAAGAACGTTTTTTTGAGGATGCCATTGCAGAGTACAGCAAGCGATTAAGCAGGTATTGCAAACTGGAGATCCTTCAGGTGGCAGATGAAAAAACACCAGATGGAGCCAGCGAGAATGTGGAGCGGCAGATCAAGGAGAAAGAGGGGCAGAGGATACTGTCTCAGATCAGGGAAGGTGCTTATGTGATTGCACTTGCTATAGAAGGTAAGATGCTTTCCAGTGAAGAACTTGCAGAAAAGATGCAAAAACTTGGGGTAGAAGGAAAGGGACACCTGGTATTTGTGATCGGTGGTTCTCTGGGGCTTTCAAAAGAAGTAATGGACCGGGCAGATTATGCCCTGAGTTTTTCTAAAATGACCTTTCCTCATCAGCTGATGCGGGTGATTTTGCTGGAGCAGATCTACAGAGGCTTCAGGATCATAGCTGGTGAGCCGTATCATAAGTAAAAAACTCACAGAACACTGTATTAGGAACAGGCTGTTGCAAAATAGAACGGATACAGAAAATGTAAGCCGTATTTTGCAGCAGCTTTTTTGTGTACCAGGAAATTCCGCTGGAAGATCCTGGTACATTTTTATCAGTCATAAAATCAGATCCTTCTCAATATACTGGAGTTAGAGGTACAGGAAAATGGGAATCAATAAACTAGAAATAACAGGGCTCTTTCCCGGACGTATGAGGCGGATGCTGGAGGATATTTCTCTGGATTTTGACCAGCTGGAAGAGGTGCGCCTGCGATGCGGACAGCCTGTTTTGCTGCGGGTATGCGGCAGAGAAATGGGAATTGATGAAAATGGAAAACTGGTGGATCTGTGTGAAGGACTTTTTAAACAGGACAAATGGAAAAAACTGGAAAATATAAATGAAAAAGAATTAAAAGATACCCTGGAGATCATGGGAGGTTTCTCCCTGTATGCGGCTGAAGAAGAGCTGCGCCAGGGCTTTTTTACGGTCCGGGGGGGTCACAGGATCGGTGTTGCCGGGAGAGTGATCTTAAAGGATCAAAAGATCATGGGAATAAAATCAGCAGCATTTTTAAATTTGCGTGTGGCCCATGAGATAAAAGGCTGTGCTGACAAAGTGCTTCCATTTTTATATGAAAAAGGCAGATTTGTGAGTACATTGATCCTTTCGCCGCCGGGCTGTGGAAAAACCACATTGCTGCGGGATATGATACGCCAGGTTTCTGATGGGAGCCGTGACAGTGTGACAGGAGAAGTTTTTCCCGGTGTGACGGTAGGTGTGGCAGATGAACGATCGGAACTTGGAGCCTGTTATCAGGGAGTGCCTCAAAATGACCTGGGAATGCGCACAGATGTATTAGACGGCTGTCCAAAAAGTGCGGGGATGTTAATACTTATTCGTTCTATGGCTCCGGCGGTGGTGGCAGTAGATGAGATCGGTGGAAAAGAGGACATCCAGGCAGTGGAATATGTGCGAAACTGCGGCTGCGCTTTGGCAGCTGCGGCTCATGGTGCATCGCTGGAAGAAGTGAGAGAACGGCCTGGATTTCGTGAACTTTTAGCTGAAAAGGCGTTTAAACGGCTGATATTTTTAAGCAGCAGAAGGGAAAAACGTGGTGTGGTGGAGAACATATATGACGGAGAGCTTCGCCCGATACATAGAGGTTTTATATAGGTGACAGACCGGAGAAAAAGCGGATGTATGGGAAAACAGAAGATAGAAAAAACAACTGCATATTTAATGTACTCTCGGAATCTTTTTGTGCTTGATTTTGCGAGAAGATTTTTTGTCAGTTGTGCCCAAATTTTTGAGGCGTACGCGGTGCGTACGTTGATAAAATTCGGGTGCGGCTGGCGGAAAATCGGCCGCAAAAGCAGGTGCATGAAAGATTCCGAGAGTACATATTTATGAAAAGGAGGAGGAAATGTTCTTTAAATGGACAGGCGGACTGCTGATCCTGTTTGCCGGCTCAGGAATGGGGGTGTGGCTGGCATGGGGATACAAAAAAAGATTGCAGACACTGGAAACATTGCGGCGGATGGTCTACTGCCTGAAAGGAGAGATCGTTTACAGCCACGCTCCGTTAGGAGAAGCTTTTGAACGCATTGGCAAACGTGAAAAGAGTGTTCTGGGAGAACTTTTTATGCAGGCGGCAGAAAGGATCAGCAGCCGCAGCGGGGAAACATTTGCAAAAATATGGGAACAAACCATTGAAAAAATGGAAGAAAATGGAAAAAACTTCTTTCTGGAAAAAGAAGACAAAGATAAACTGGTTTCTTTAGGGGGACAGCTGGGATATCTGGACGCTCAGATGCAGGAGCGTACGCTCTTGCTGTATTTAGAACAGCTGGAATATTCTATTTCCGGACTTAGAAGTGAAATACGGGAAAAATGCAGGATGAGTACAGCACTTGGGGTAATGGGAAGCTTATTTCTGGTGATCGTTATGGTTTAGAGGTAGAGAAATTATGGATGTTAATCTCATTTTCAGGATCGCAGCAGTGGGGATACTGGTGTCGGTCATCTGCCAGGTCCTTAAGCACAGCGGAAGGGATGAACAGGCATTTCTCACCAGCCTGGCGGGCCTGGTAATGGTGCTGTTCTGGATGATCCCGTATATATATGACTTATTTGAAACCATGAAACAGCTGTTTTTACTGTAAGCTGAACTTTTAGAAGGTCATATGGTGAGGAGGCAGAAATGAGCGTATTGACGGTTGGGGCAGCAGGGATCGCAGCTGTGCTTTTGGCAGTGTGGATGAAAGGAATACGGGGAGAGTACGGCTTTTATGTAGTGATCGCGGCTCAGCTGCTTTTTTTGTTTTACGGCACAGGACGACTAAAGGAAATACTGGATATCATCCGTCAGATGGAGCAGTACATAAAGATCCGGCCAGTGTATCTGGTCACACTCTTAAAAATGACAGGTATTACCTATGGGGCGGAATTTGCATCTGGCATATGCAAGGATGCAGGCTACGGGGCATTGGCAAAACAGATCGAGATTTTTGGAAAGCTGACGATACTGGCAGTAAGTATGCCGGTGCTGCTGGCTCTTTTTGGAACCTTAGACCAGATATTGGCCTGAAAATGGGGGAAATAAAATGGAAAATGATATGGGGATCGGGGAAGAGATCCGGCGGATACAGGAATATTTAAATCAGATCCAGTCCGGAGGCAATGTTATTTCTTTTTCAGAACTTATGGATGTTCTCCTTCAGGGAAATATGAAGGAAACATTAAAAACTGCAGGTGAAATGCTCCAGACTGCTTTGTTTTCCCAGGCAAAGGAGGGACAGGTACTTTTAGTACAGGTTGCTCTCTTAGGACTTACAGGCGCAGTATTTTCCCATGGGGCATCTGCTTTTAAAGGAAGTCAGATCCCGGAAACGGCCTTTTATGTGATCTACCTGCTGATATTTACCTGTCTGGCGGGAAGCTTTTTATCCAGTATCCAGATCACAGCACAGGTGCTGGATCAGATATTGGAATTTGTCCGCCTTCTTATGCCGGCGTATTTTATCAGCGTGGCTTTTGCAGGAGGAAGTGCCAGTGCAGCAGCTTTTTATGAGATCGCTCTGGGAGGTGCCTGGGCGGTCCAGTGGCTGTGCAGGAAGGTGTTTTTATCGTTTGTACGCATTTATGGTCTGCTGCTTCTTGGAGATCATATGACAGAAGAACCTGTTTTTTCCAGGCTTACAGATATGATCGAAAATACAGTATCCTGGGGGTTAAGAAGTATCCTGGGGGTTACACTGGGACTTCAGCTGGTCCAGTCGCTGGTGCTTCCTTTTGCGGACAGTGCGGGAAAATCCGTTGTTATGAAATTTGCGGAAATGGTGCCGGGACTGGGACAGGCAACAGGAGCGGCAGCCAGACTTGTATTTGGGAGCAGTGTACTGATTAAAAATAGCATGGGAGCGGCAGCGGTCATTGTTCTGGCAGTTATCACACTGGTTCCGGTAGTAAAACTGACCGTTCTTATGGTTATGTATCAGGGGGCGGCAGCTCTTTTGCAGCCGGTGTGCGATAAGCGCATTATTTCCTGCATCCAGGGGATCGCTGCAGGCCATGGGCTTTTGCTGCAGATCACGTTATATTCCCTTCTGGTGTTTGTACTGGTTATTGCCATAACCTGTGCAGGTACCAATGTAAGTTATCTGGCGGCATAGGTGGCTTATGGAAGGATTATTGTTGGACTGGGCCAGAAATATCCTGTTTTTTCTGGTGTTTTTATCAGTGATCACTCATTTGCTGGCAGATCATTCCTATGAAAAATACATCCGCTTTTTTGCCGGAATGGTATTGATCTTAATAACGATCAGCCCCTTTAAGGGCGGCTGGGATTTTCAGGAACAGGCGGGTATATTATTTCAGGAATTTTCTGATTTTTGGGAAAAACAGCAGGCAAAAGAGGTGTTGGCAGATGTAGATCAGAACAGGATGGGATTGTTTTTGGCGGAATATAAAAAAGAAGCGGAAAAGAGAATTCAGGAAATGGTACAGGCGGAAGGAGTTACGTGGGGAATTACGTGTGTGGGAGCAGAGGTTGTGCTGCAGGAGGCGGAAACAAGCAGGGATTATAGGCAGATAGAGAAGATAAAGCTGTATTTAAAAGAAGAAAATGTGGATAAAGAGACAGATAAAAATGGGACAGGTGGAGAAAAAGAGGTATCTGTAAAAGTAGAAATTCCGCCTGTAAAAAGAGCAGATTCCGGTGAAAAGAAAGTTGTTTCCGGGACGGATTCCCTAAAAGAGCAGCAGCTTAAAAGAAAGGTGGCCCAGTATTATGGATTGGAAGAAGCTTGTATCGAAATTTGGTGGGAAGATGACCAGGGAGAAATGGCTGTTCCTGCTCCTGTTGGGAGTGATCTTAATGATACTGTCCATGCCATTTCCGGGGAGAAAAACTAAAAACAGGGGAACAGCTGCCAAGGGGGAAAATGTTTCTTTGTGGACAGATACTGGTTTGCAGGAAAGTATGGGGGAAAATGGAACATCGGATCTGGCGGCGGAAACTGAAAAGGGGGAATCATTTGCCCGTGCAGCTGCTGTCAAACCGGCCGCGGATTATGAAAAAGAGCTGGAAGACAGGATCGCGCAGCTTTTAAAATCAGTAGAAGGAGTTGGAAAAGTGGATGTAATGGTGGTGCTGAGTTCTTCCGGTGAAAAGGTTTTCCGTACAGACCGTTCGGAAAATACCAGTACTACTAAGGAAAAAGATGCATCTGGGGGAGAGCGGGACATAGCAAGCAGCCAGTCAGAAGAAAATACGATCTTATCTCAGCAGTCCGGTTCTAATGGTACCAGTCCTTTGGTCCAGAAAGAACTGTACCCGGAGATCTCTGGTATTGTCATCAGCGCCCAGGGCGGAGATTCACCAAAGGTGCAGGCGGAAATTTCCCAGGCGATGGAAGCATTATTCGGATTGGAAGCGCATAAAATAAAAGTGTTAAAGAGGGTGGAATAAAAAGGAGTGCGGCATATGAAGATCAGGAATATGAAGCAGGTTACAGAGCGGGTAAAGGGTTTAAAGGGCAGAAAAATATTCCGGCGCAATCAGATCATTATCACTACGCTGGCAGTGATGATCGCGGCAGCGGGGTATCTGAATTATGCGGGAAAAAGGGATCTGGAGGCAGGCAGCCGGTTGTCTCAGGCAGGAAGTCTGGAACTTTCAGAGGAAGACCTGATGGCAGAAAATCTGGCAGCTCAGTCAGAGACTGTTTCGGACATTTTAAGTCTGGACAATGATCCGGCAGATGAGGAGGTGGCAGAGGCGAAGCCGGATGAAACCAGTCTTGCACTGGGGGATAATGAGGCAGAAAATACCGGTACAGATGATGCGCAGGCTGGTTATGAAAATCCGGGAGAAGCTGTTCTTACCAGCGGTATGAGCGTGGCAGATTACATAGCAGGTGTGCAGCTTAGCAGAGAACAGATCCGCGCAAAAAACAAAGAAACCTTAATGAGCCTGATCAACAGCACAAATATTGATGAGGCAGCCAAACAGCAGGCGATCCAGGATATGATCCGTCTGACAGAGATATCTGAAAAGGAAAATGCCGCGGAAACGCTTCTGATGGCAAAAGGTTTTGCTGATCCGGTGGTGAGCATCACCGATGACAAGGTAGATGTGGTTATTCATGCATCGTCCATTACAGATCCTCAAAGGGCACAGATTGAAGATATCGTAAAGCGCAAGGCAGAAGTAGGCGCAGACCAGATCATTATCACACTGCTGAATATGGCAGATTAAGGTACTATTACGTTACTGTGCTGTAACATGGGCAGGCATTTTTGAAACCGGAAGTGCCGTAGGATACAAAAAATCTCTATACATATCCGGCTGGTTTTGGTATAATAATGAATAATCGTTATAAAATCTTATGTTTCTTTTGTAGGAGAATAACAGTGCAGGAGGTAAGGGATTTTGGCAGAAGAAAATCGCAGTACACATAAAGTATATGAAAAAGATAAGATTGGGGAAGTACAGATCGCAGATGAGGTAGTAGCGATCATTGCAGGTCTTGCTGCTACTGAGGTAGAAGGCGTAGATTCCATGGCAGGAAATATCACCAATGAACTGGTTGGAAAACTTGGCATGAAGAATTTGAGTAAGGGTGTAAAGGTAGAAGTGACAGAAGAGCATGTATCTGTAGATCTGTCCTTAAATATCCGATATGGCTATAATATCCCGGCTGTCAGCGAGCAGGTTCAGGAAAAGGTAAGTACGGCTATTGAAAATATGACCGGTCTTACAGTTCTGGATGTAAATATTAAGATCGCAGGCGTGAATATGGAAGAAAGCTAAAAACTGTGTATAATAAGTATGCCCTGCAGGTACGGGAAAGCAGATTCCTTACTTGCAGGGCATTTATACATTTCTTATTGTTTTTATGCATTTCCTTTGGTATAATCACAGGTAGTGGAAAAGAATTGCAGCAGTTTATCTGCAAAGAATCATATAGAAAGAGGAAGAAAAAGATGACCAGAAGAGAATTAAGAGAACATTGTTTTAAAATGCTGTTCTCTGTGGATTTTTATACGACCGGCGAAGAAGCGAAAGCCCAGATGGAGCAGTATTTCCAGTCACCGGAAGAAGATGATACAGCTTCAGATGGTACCCTTCAGGTAGTGCACAAGGTAGACATCGAAGAAAAGGATCAGGAATATCTTCGCGAAAAAACTTCTAAGGTAGTAGATCTTGTGGAAGAGATCGATAAAAAGATTGACGAAGTGGCAGCAGGCTGGAAGACAAAGCGTATGGGAAAGGTAGAACTTACCATTTTACGTCTTGCAGTTTATGAAATGCTTTATGATGATACCATTCCTGAAAAGGTTTCTGTTAATGAAGCAGTAGAGCTGGCAAAGAAATTTGGCGGAAATGAATCACCTGCTTTTGTAAACGGCGTCCTTGCCAGATTCATTCCTAAGGAAGGTGCAGCAGAGGAAAAGGAAGCGGCAGCTGAAGAGACAGAAATAAAGGCAGAAGAAGTAAAAGAAACAGCCAAAGCAGAGGCAGAAGAACAGGAATAGGAATAACAGATGGGAAGCGTTTATACCGTATCCCAGGTGACTTCATATATCAGAAATATGTTCACCCAGGATTTTGCGTTGAACCGTATCTCCATTAAGGGAGAAGTGTCCAACTGTAAATATCATACATCCGGTCATATTTATTTTACATTAAAGGACGGCGGCGCGCAGATTGCCGCCGTCATGTTTGCAAAACAGGCAAAAGATCTGGACTTCCATTTAGCAGAAGGCCAGGAAGTAGTAGTGTCCGGAACGGTAGATGTATATGAAAGGGACGGACGTTACCAGCTTTATGCAAAAGAGATCAAAAGGGAAGGCAGAGGCGATTTGTTCCTGCGCTTTGAGAAACTGCGTGATGAGCTGGAAGAAATGGGAATGTTTGATGGCTGCTATAAACAGCCGATCCCTAAATATGCGAAAAAAATCGGCATTGTTACTGCTTCTACAGGCGCGGCGATCCGTGATATTATGAATATCACAGCCAGACGCAATCCTTATGTGCAGCTGATCCTGTATCCAGCCCTTGTTCAGGGAGAACAGGCAAAATACAGCATTGTAAAAGGGATAAAAACTCTGGATGCCTTAGACCTTGACGTTCTGATCGTAGGGCGTGGAGGCGGTTCTATTGAGGATCTTTGGGCATTTAATGAAGAAATGGTTGCAAGAGCCATTTTTGAATGTCATACTCCGGTGATATCTGCAGTGGGTCATGAAACAGATGTGACCATTGCTGATTATGTAGCAGACCTGCGGGCTCCTACGCCATCTGCGGCGGCAGAGCTGGCAGTTTTTGATTATAAGCAGTTTGAAGAAAAGGTGGCTGCATGTAAGCTGCTTTTGGAAAAGGCTGCAAAACGCCGGGTGGAACGGGCACGTTTCAGGCTGGAACAGTGCCGGATGCAGCTGAAGCTTAAAAATCCACAGCGTAATTTAAATGACAGAAAACAGCAGCTGGCAGATATGGAAGAAGCGTTAAACCGCCGGATGCAGGAAGCACTAAAGGAGAACAGAAGGTCATTAGAGCAGCAAAAACAGTGTTTAAACCGACAGATGACGGGAAAACTGGAAAAAGAAAAACATCGTCTGGCTTTAAATGCCAGTCGGTTAGAAGGACTTTCTCCTTTGAAGAAATTAAGCGCCGGATATGGTTTTGTACAAAAAGAATCAGGGGAAGCGATACGATCTGTGAAGCAGGCAAAGCCAGGTGACACTCTTCGTGTGTATGTAACAGACGGTTCTTTTGAAACACTTGTAAAAGAGGTAGAAATGGCCGATAGAAAAGACCGATAGAAAAGACCGATAGAAAAGACCGGGCTGGGAGAGAGGAAGAATAAATATGGCAGGAAGAAAGAAAACAGAAGAGGTTCCGGAAAAAACAGCGGGCATCGAGGAAAATTTCGCCCGCCTGGAAGAAATCATAGAAAGGCTGGAAGCTGGGGAAAGTTCCTTAGAGGAGACCTTTGCAGGGTATGAGGCAGGAATGAAGCTTGTGAAGTCTTTAAGCAGTCAGATCGATAAAGTAGAAAAACAGATCCAAATATTGAGTGAGGGTGAAGACAATGAGTGATAATACAGCATTTAGAGCAGAATTGGAAGAAAGAACAAAAAAGATCAATGAGCAGATCGAAAGTTATCTGCCAGAAGAAAAAGGACATCAGAGCACTATTTTTGAGGCTATGAACTACAGCGTGAGAGCAGGCGGAAAGCGTCTTCGCCCGTTGTTTATGCAGGAGATCTGCAGATTGTTTACCGGTGAAGTACAGCCGGCTGTTGTGCCTTTTATGGCAGCTATTGAGATGATCCATACATCTTCTCTGGTACATGATGATCTTCCATGTATGGACGATGATATGATGCGCAGAGGAAAAGCAAGTACCTGGGCAGAATATGGCGAAGACATGGGCGTTCTGGCAGGTGATGCTTTAATGATCTATGCTTTTGAAGTAGCTGCAAAGGCATTTAACGAAGTTTCTGAGGCAGATGATCTGAAGAGAGTAGGACATGCCATTGAAATACTGGCTGCTAAGACCGGTATTTACGGCATGATCGGCGGTCAGACAGTAGATGTAGAGTTATCCGGCGGTCCGATCCCGAAGAATAAACTGGATTTTATCTATCGCTTAAAGACGGGAGCTTTGATCGAGGCATCTATGCTGATTGGTGCTGTTTTAGGCGGAGCTGCAGATGAGGATTGCAAGATCGTGGAAAGCCTTGCAGGAAAAGTAGGACTGGCTTTCCAGATCCAGGATGATATTCTGGATGTGACCGGAGATCAGGAAGTTCTGGGGAAGAATGCAGGAAGTGATGAAAAGAACCAGAAGACTACTTATGTGACCATAGAAGGTCTGGAAAAGGCAAAGAAGGATGTAGAGATCCTTTCTGCACAGGCGATCGAGGATCTTAACAAATTGCCTGGAAACAATGAATTCCTGGAGAATCTGATCAACATTCTTATTAAACGCCAGAAATAAAAAAGGAAGAACTTATGATATTGGAACAGATAAAGGGACCGGAAGATTTAAAAGACATGTCCCCTGAGGAACTTTCCGGTCTTGCTGGGGAAATACGTGATTTTCTCATTGAAAAGATCAGTCATACAGGCGGCCATCTGGCTTCGAATCTGGGGGTTGTGGAGCTGACCATTGCATTATTTCGCACATTTGATCTGCCAAAAGATAAGATTATCTGGGATGTAGGCCATCAGTCATATACTCACAAGATCCTAAGCGGGCGTATGCAGGAATTTGATGAGCTGCGTCAGTACGGCGGGTTAAGCGGATTTCCCAAACGAAAAGAAAGTCCTTATGATTCATTTGATACAGGCCACAGTTCTACTTCTATTTCCGCAGGTCTTGGCATAGCCCAGGGCCGGGATATCCTGGGGGAAGATTACAAAGTGGTATCGGTCATCGGAGACGGGGCTCTTACAGGAGGCATGGCATACGAGGCTTTAAATAATGCAGCCCGTATGAAGAAAAACTTTATCATTGTTTTAAATGACAATAAAATGTCCATTTCAGAAAATGTAGGCGGCATGTCCAGGTATTTAGGCGGTCTGCGTACAGGGGACGGATATAATGACCTGAAAAAGAATGTAGTGGACACCTTAGAGCGGATTCCGGTTATAGGAGACCGGATGATCGATCGGATCAAACGGACCAAAAACAGTATCAAGCAGCTGTTTATTCCCGGGATGCTTTTTGAAAATATGGGGATCACCTATTTAGGACCTGTAGATGGTCATAATATCCCGGCTTTATGTAAGATACTTCGGGAAGCTAAAAAGCTGGATCATGCAGTTTTAGTCCATGTGCTGACGAAAAAGGGAAAAGGCTATGAACCGGCAGAGAAAAATCCGGCTGTTTTTCATGGTGTCAGTCCTTTTGATATAAAAACAGGAAAGCCTTTGGCAGAAAAGAAATATCCCACCTATACGGATGTATTTTCCAAGAAATTATGTCAGCTGGGTGAACAATATCCGGAGCTGGTAGCAGTGACAGCAGCGATGCCGGACGGTACCGGAGTGGCTGCTTTTGGAAAGAAATTTCCGGATCGTTTCTTTGATGTGGGAATTGCGGAAGCACATGCGGTAACCAGCGCAGCCGGTATGGCGGCAGCAGGACTGCGGCCTGTAGTGGCAGTTTATTCCTCCTTTTTACAGAGGGGATATGACCAGATCCTTCATGATGTCTGTATCCAGAATCTGCCTGTGATCTTTGCAGTAGACCGGGCGGGGCTGGTAGGAAGTGATGGAGAGACCCACCAGGGGATTTTTGATTATTCCTACCTTACGTCTATCCCCAATATGAGCGTGGCAGCGCCGAAGAATCTTTGGGAACTGCGGGCTATGCTGGATTTTGCCATGGATTATAAGGCACCATTTGCCATCCGTTATCCAAGAGGAACCGCTTACAGAGGCCTAAAAGAGTTTACCCATCCTATTGTCTATGGAAAAGGGGAAATGCTTTATGAGGAAGAAGATATTGCTCTGTTAGCAGTTGGAAGTATGGTAAGTACCGGGGAACATGTAAGAGAAAAATTAAAGGAAGAAGGATATTCCTGTACACTGGCAAATGCACGGTTTGTAAAGCCTTTTGACAGAGAACTGGTGGATCAGCTGGCAAAGAAGCACAGATTGATTGTGACCATGGAAGAAAATGTACTCCAGGGAGGATTTGGACTGCCTGTGACTGCTTATATTCATGAACATGATCCAAAGGTTAAGGTTTTAAATATAGCACTTCCTGATGCCTATGTTGAGCATGGAAATGTGTCTGTTTTAAGAAAAGGACTGGGAATTGACAGTGATTCGATTATACAGAGATTAAAGACAGAAAACTGGCTTTCAATGGTAAAGCCAAAGGATCGATCTGCAGATCAGACAGATGCACAAAAAGGAAACTGATACAAGGAGAAAACAGATGAAGGAACGGTTGGATGTACTGCTTGTAAAGAGAAACCTGGCAGAATCCAGAGAAAAAGCGAAGGCTTTGATCATGTCCGGTATTGTTTATGTTAATGGACAGAAAGAGGATAAGGCAGGTACTACTTTTGATGAAACAGCCCCTATTGAGGTGAGAGGAAATACATTAAAATATGTAAGCCGGGGCGGACTTAAATTAGAGAAGGCTATGACACATTTCGGCGTAGAGCTGAAAGGAAAGATCTGTATGGATGTTGGCGCTTCTACCGGCGGATTTACAGACTGTATGCTGCAGAACGGGGCAGTAAAGGTATATTCTGTAGATGTAGGCCATGGACAGCTTGCGTGGAAACTGCGCAATGATGAGCGTGTTGTCTGCATGGAAAAGACTAATATCCGTTATGTGACCCATGAAAATATTCCGGATGAGATCGGATTTTCCAGTATCGATGTATCTTTTATCTCTTTGACTAAGGTACTTGGCCCTGTAAAGGCGCTTTTAAAGGACGATGGCCAGGTAGTGTGCCTGATCAAACCTCAGTTTGAGGCTGGAAGAGAAAAAGTAGGTAAGAAGGGTGTTGTAAGGGATAAGGCTGTTCATTTAGAAGTGATCGAAATGGTCATAGCCTTTGCAAAATCCATTGGTTTTGAGATCTTAAATCTGGAATTTTCACCGATCAAGGGACCTGAGGGAAATATTGAATACCTGCTGCACCTGCAGAATCATCCAGAAGGGGAAGATGGTCCGGTCATTTATGAAGAAATGCCTGTTGATCCGGTAAAGACCGTAGAGGAAGCACACGCAGCTCTGGATAAAGAGTAAGGTTAATATTAAGGGGACTTATGAAATATTTTTATGTAATAGCCAATTTAAGCAAAGATTATGTACTGGATGTCCAGGATGAGGTTCAGGACTGCCTGGAAAAAAGAGGTGCAGTGTGCCGATTTATGACGGATTATGAGCGTATGAAAAACGGCAGGCACACTCCAAGCGCATATGTGCCAACGGATACCCAGTGCATTATTACCATTGGCGGTGATGGAACTCTGATCCAGGCAGCAAGAGACCTGGCAGGACGGAATATCCCTATGCTTGGGATCAACAGGGGACATCTGGGCTTTTTAAACCAGGTGGACAGCACAGAGGATATTGATGCGGCCATGGATGCTCTTGTAAATGATCGTTTCCGTCTGGAACGGCGGATGATGCTTCGGGGAACAGTGTTTCATGAGGGAAAGCCGGTATTTCAGGATATTGCTTTAAATGAGATCATAGCTACCAGTGCAGAGCATCTGCGGGTGCTGCGGTATGATCTGGCTGTCAATGATGAATATTTAAATGAATATGCAGCGGACGGGGTGATGGTAGCAACACCGACGGGATCTACTGCTTATAATCTTTCTGCAGGAGGGCCGGTTATGGTTCCTGCAGGGCGGATGATGGCGGTAACACCTGTATGTTCCCATACTTTAAATGCCAGAAGTATTGTTCTTTCGGAAGAGGACCGTGTGAAGATCGGTCTTCTGGGAAAAGGACTGGTCACTTTTGACGGAGATACTTCTAAGAAGGCAGTAACAGGAGATTATCTGGTAGTAGAGCGTTCGCACATGGAAACAGTGATGGTAAAGTTAAAGCAGATTTCTTTTATGCAAAATCTGAGTAATTATCTGGGAAACGTCTAAAAACACGGAAATAGATGGAGGAAAAGCAGATGAAATTGGAACGTCACAGCAAGATCGTAGAGCTGATTGGAAAATATGAAATAGAGACCCAGGAAGAGCTGGCTGAGAAGCTGACCCAGGCAGGGTTTAATGTAACTCAGGCAACTGTATCCAGAGATATCCGGGAATTGAAATTAACCAAGGTTCCGGGAGAAAACGGCCGTCAGCGCTATATGGTTCTTGAAAGTCCAAGGGGAACCTCTGCATCCAAATATATCCGCATTTTAAAAGATGGTTTTGTATCTATGGATATGGCACAGAATATCCTGGTGATCAAAACGGTTTCCGGTATGGCTATGGCAGTGGCAGCTGCTTTAGATGCCATTAAATTCCATGAAGTAGTAGGCTGCATTGCCGGAGATGATACCATTATGTGTGCAGTCCGCAGTGTGGATGATACCATCATTGTAATGGAAAAAATTAAAAAGATGGTAGAAGATTAAACTGGCTTGTGAAAGACTTCAGGAGAACATATAAAAGAAAGAGAGGGAAAGCATGCTTCTTGAACTCCATGTGAAAAATCTGGCTCTTATTGAGAAAGCAGATGTAGAATTTGGAGAAGGATTAAATATACTCACCGGTGAGACCGGTGCAGGCAAATCAATTATCATTGGTTCCATCACCATGGCGTTAGGGGGAAAAGCGTCAAGAGATGTAATACGCCGTGGTGCGGACCATGCATATATTGAACTGATCTTTTCAGTTGACAGCAAGGAAAAGAAAAAGGCACTGGCACAGCTTGGAACAGAGCCTACAGAAGAGGGAATGGTCATTATTTCCAGAAAGATCATGTCTTCCAGAAGTGTCAGCCGTATTAATGATGAGACAGTGACAATGGCGCGACTGCGTCAGATCACAGGTCTTTTATTAGATATCCACGGTCAGCATGAGCATCAGTCTCTGCTGTATAAATCAAAACATCTTGAGATCCTGGATGCCTATGTCAAGGCACAGACCCAGCCGGTGAAAAAGAAGATCGAAGAAGAATATAAAACTTACTGCAAACTGAAGGAACGCCTTTTATCTTTTAAAACAGATGAAGACGCCAGATTGCGGGAGATGGATTTTCTGCGCTTTGAAATCCAGGAAATTGAAAATGGAGAGGTAAAAGAAGGGGAAGAAGAGGAACTGACCCTGAAATACCGTCGTTTTGCCCATGCAAGAAGGATCGCCGAGGAACTGGAAAATGCCAGAGGACTTTTAGGACGTGATTTTGCAGCTCAGGCTCTGCGTTCTGTAGAGCAGGCAGCTGAGTATGATAAGGCATTAGAGGGAATCCGTGACCAGCTTTATGATGCGGAAGCTATTTTAAATGATGCTTCCAGAGAAATTTCTTCTTATATGGGTTCCATGGAGTTTGATGAAGAGATATTCCGGATAACAGAAAGCCGCCTGGATCAGATCCATGATCTGCAGAGAAAGTATGGAAATACCACGCAGCTGATGCTTGAAAATCTGGAAAGGAAGAAAAACAAGCTGGAAGAACTGGAAAATTTTGATGCTTACAGGGAAAAAACGGAAAAAGAGTTAAAAGAATCCCAGGATCGTTTGGAAAAACGATGCGCAGAATTATCACAGATACGTAAAGCCGCCTCCAGAAATCTGGTGGAAAAGATCAAAAAAGGACTGTTGGATCTGAATTTTCTGGATGTGCAGTTTGACATGGAATTTGACCGGCTGCCTCATTTTACGGCATCTGGCTATGATGAGGCACAGTTTCTGATCTCTACCAATCCGGGACAGCCTGTGCGGCCGCTTATGGAAGTAGCTTCCGGTGGTGAATTATCACGTATCATGCTGGCGATCAAAACAGTTCTGGCAGATTCTGATGAGATTCCCACACTTATTTTTGACGAGATTGATACAGGTATCAGCGGAAGGACGGCTCAGAAGGTTTCTGAGAAGCTTTCTTATATTGCAAAGAGTCATCAGGTGATCTGTATCACACATCTGCCTCAGATCGCTGCTATGGCAGATACGCATTTTGAGATTCACAAAGCAGCCAGTGAAGGAAGTACGTCTACTTCCATCAGACGCCTTGACAGGGAACAGACGGTTGAAGAACTGGCAAGACTGCTTGGAGGAGCGAAGATTACAGATACTGTGATCCAGAATGCACGGGAAATGAAAGAATTGGCAGACAGAACAAAATAAAACAGATTGGAATGACCATTCATAGAACATACTAACAGGGAGCGCAAGGTAATAAAAACCGGAAGCTTCCTGTTTTTTTGCTTAGTGAAAATGCAGAAGGAGGACGTTCTATGAGGGGAAAATCAAACTTTTATAAGCATCTGATCAGGATATTCTGGCTGTCGCTGATCGTGGGAACAGCGGGAATCTGGTATTATGTGGACCGCAGCATTCCTGACCGGATCAGTGTAGCCGAATACGGCCAGGAAGAATTTACATTTTCCCTTCCATGGAGGGCTACTGTATACAGTGAAAGTGAAGAAGTGGCACTGGGAAATAAAAGCAACATCCCGGCGGATCAGATCACCATAAGCAGCAAAGAGCCCTTTTCTATGTATGCAGGGAAAAAGGGAAGTTATCAGCTGGATCTTAAATTGTTTGGTGTGATCAAATTTAAGAACATACAGGTGGATGTGGTGGATACCACCAGACTGATCCCCTGCGGCAGTCCTGTGGGTATTTATTTGAAATCCAGAGGAATCATGGTGATCGGCACCGGGCGTATTACCGGGGAAAACGGGATGGAAATGGAACCGGCAGTGGGAAAATTAAAGTCTGGGGATTATATTGAAGCGTTTAACGGGCAGAAACTGGGAACAAAGGAAGAACTGGCTGCTGCAGTAAGCCATTTTCAGGGGGGAAATGTGACGCTGACTGTGCGCAGGAATGGCTCACAGACACAGGTGAAGATGAAGCCGGTAAAAGGAACGGACGGTACCTGTAAACTGGGTGTATGGGTGCGGGATGACACCCAGGGGATTGGAACTGTGACCTATATGGATATGAATGGAAAATTCGGGGCGCTGGGTCACGGGATCAGTGACAGTGATACAGGAGAACTGGTGGAGGTCTGTGGAGGAAATCTTTATAATACGCAGATACTGGGAATCGAAAAGGGAAAAATAGGAACCCCGGGGATGCTTTCCGGAGTGATCTATTATGGTTCAAAGTCAGAGATCGGAACGGTAACGGAAAATACAGAGTATGGGATATTTGGAACGGTAAGCCAGAACTTTTTAAAAGAACACAGAACGGCATCTATGGAAGCAGCCAGACGTCAGGAAGTGAAAACAGGACCTGCCATGGTGCGTACCAGCATCTCAGGCCAGGTAAAGGATTATTCCGTTGAAATACAGCGGATCGACATCACAGGCAATAAGAAAAATAAAAGCCTGGTGATCAGGATCACAGATCCGGAACTGCTAAGTCTGACCGGCGGTATTATCCAGGGAACCAGCGGTTCTCCATTGATACAGAACGGAAAACTGATCGGTGCTATTACCCATGTTTTTGTCCAGGATCCAACCAGAGGATATGGGATACTGATCGAGGATATGCTGGGCCATTGATGGTGACAGCTTATGGTTTGCCGGAAAATTTAAAACAGCTGATTTTTGAAGATATTCAGCTGCTTTTATGCAAATGTGGTGAATAAAGTCACAAATTTACAAAAACTGATAAAATTCGACAAAAAAATGTTAATAAAAGATAACTGTTAATAATGTGTTAAAATGTCTAAAAATGCGGTGGATTTTTCTTGATACATGACGATATTTGCCTTTATAATAGCTACCATAAAGGACTTAACGCATCAAAGTATTGAAGCATATAAAAGAAAAAATATAAAATGGGAAAGCGTTAAGAATGTTCAGGAGGTAGAAGAATGGAAAATGTAAATGTTGTAATTGTAGATGATAATCCTATGATATTAAATACGTTAGATGAAATGATCAGTTCAGAAGCCGGACTTTCAGTGATCGGCAGAGCTGATAATGGAAAAGATGCCATTGACATGATAAAAGATACCGAACCTGACGTTGTTTTACTGGATCTGGTAATGCCACGGGTGGATGGTATTACTGTGGTTGAAAATATCAAAAAGAAAACTTCTATGTTTAAAAATCCAGCTTTTATCATATTAAGTGCTGTAGGCGGGGAGCAGATGACTGAGGATTCTTTTAAGGCAGGTGCCAATTATTTTCTGATGAAACCTTTTGATAAGGATATTCTGGTAAATAAGATCCGCAGGATCGGAACCCGTCCGGTCCGCCCTGTACCAGGAAAAGTGTTGGAAGCCCCAATGAAAGCTGCCACACTGGAAGAGAAAGAATTTAACAGAGAAGAATATTTAAAAGAACATCTGGAAACAGATATTACCAAAATGCTTCATGAGCTGGGGATTCCGGCCCATATAAAAGGCTATCAGTACCTGAGAGATGCTATCACTATGGTAGTAAAAGACCGGGAAATGATGGAAGCAGTGACGAAGATCCTGTATCCAGAGATCGCAAAGAAAAATTATACCAGTTCCAGCCGCGTAGAACGGGCGATCCGCCATGCCATTGAGGTTGCCTGGGGCAGAGGCAGCCTGGAAGTGATCGATGAGCTGTTTGGGTATACCATCAGTACGGGGAAAGGGAAGCCGACTAATTCAGAGTTTATCGCCCTGATCGCCGATAAGATCTGCTTAGATTATAAGAAAATTGGGTTATAAATGGAATGTTCCATGTAAAGATTTCGTTATAAAAAATTTACTAATAACTTCTTTCTTATTTCTCAAAAGTACGGTATACTATAGATTAAGGCAAAACGCCGCCTGTAACTTGGGAGAGGGAGGTTTGGATGAAAAAGATTTTATTTGCAGCATCTGAAGCAGTACCATTTATAAAAACAGGGGGATTGGCAGACGTAGTCGGTTCACTTCCAAAGTGCTTTGACAAAAGATACTTTGATGTGAGAGTCATTATCCCTAAATACCTGTGTATTAAACAGGAATGGCGGGACAAGATGCAGTATGTGGACCACTTTTACATGGATTATCTGGGACAGAGCCGTTATGTGGGAATCCTTCAGTATGTACATGAGGGTATTACATTTTATTTTATTGACAATGAAAGTTATTTTAATGGACCAAAACCATACGGGGACTGGTATTGGGATCTGGAGAAATTCTGTTTCTTCTGCCGCGCAGCGCTTTCTGCACTGCCTGTGATCGGTTTTCAGCCGGATGTAGTGCACTGCCATGACTGGCAGACAGGTCTGATCCCGGTTCTGTTAAAGGACAGCTTCCATGGCGGAGATTTTTACCGCAATATGAAGTCTGTTATCACTATCCACAACCTGAAATTCCAAGGCGTATGGGATGTAAAGACCATTCAGAGATTTACCGAACTGCCGGATTATTATTTTACACCGGATAAGTTAGAGGCATATAAAGACGGAAACCTGTTAAAAGGCGGCATCGTTTATGCAGATGCGATCACCACTGTAAGCAATACTTATGCAGAAGAGATCAAAATGCCATTTTATGGTGAAGGTTTAGATGGTCTGATGCGGGCAAGAGCCAACAGCCTGCGGGGTATTGTAAATGGCATTGATTATGATGATTTCAATCCGGAAACAGATAAATACATTGTACAGCAGTATACAGCCAAAAACTTCCGCAAGGAAAAGGTGAAAAATAAGAAAGCACTTCAGCAGCAGTTAGGACTTCCTGTAGATGAAAAGAAATTTATGGTGGGTATCGTTTCACGTCTTACGGATCAGAAGGGACTTGACCTGGTGCAGGGAGTTATGGATGAGCTTTGCAGTGATGATATGCAACTTGTAGTTCTGGGTACCGGCGATGACCGTTATGAGAACATGTTCCGTCACTATGACTGGAAATACCATGACCGCGTATCTGCTCAGATCTACTACTCAGAAGAGATGTCTCACCGCATTTATGCAGGATGTGACGCATTCTTGATGCCGTCCCTGTTTGAACCATGTGGTTTAAGCCAGCTGATGGCTCTGCGCTACGGTACTGTGCCGATCGTCAGAGAAACCGGCGGTTTAAGAGATACGGTACAGCCTTATAATGAATTTGAAAGTACAGGAACCGGTTTTTCCTTTGCAAATTACAATGCACATGAAATGCTTGGAAGTGTGCGCTATGCAAAATACATTTATTACAATAAACGCCGTGAATGGAACAAGATCATAGACCGTGATATGGCAGCTGATTTCTCCTGGGGAACATCGGCAGCTAAATATCAGGAGCTTTATGACTGGCTCATTGGATAGATCATCAGATGATCTTATCAGGCGATAGACGTGTTTAGAAAGAGGTGTGACACTCATGGAAATACCGGAAGCAAATGAATATATAAATGATCCGGAATACATGGAGTGTGTGTCAGATATATTGAGCCATCCTGTATTCCAGTCAATGGATCAGTACATACAGCATGGCACCACTACCTGCAAATGTCATTGTATTCAGGTATCTTATCTGGCTTATAAATGGTGTAAGAGATTTGGAGGAAACTGGAGAAGCGCTGCGAGAGCAGGGCTTCTCCATGATCTTTTTTTATACGACTGGCATACTCATGCCAGAGAAACAGGAGATCATTTCCATGGTTTTACCCATCCGCGCAGAGCTATGGAAAATGCAAAGCAGTATTTTGAACTGACAGAAGAAGAAAAAGATGCAATTTTGCGTCATATGTGGCCGCTGACACCGGTTCCGCCATCGACCCGGGCGGGGTATGCGGTCACTTTTGCCGATAAAATGTGCTGTGTGGAAGAAACAAAAGCCACTGTGAAACGGCTGGCCGCTGTTCCTGGGAACATTCTTTTTGCACAGACGGCAGAAAGGGGAAAATTTTAAAATATGGATACATGGAAAGCAATGCTGGGAAATCAGGTTCTGATCAGTGCCGTAGTGGGCTGGACCGTAGCGCAGGTTTTAAAGACCCTGATCGACTTTGCTTTAAATAAAAGTTTCAATGCAGAACGCCTGGTAGGTTCCGGCGGTATGCCAAGTTCACATTCCGCTACGGTTTGCGGGCTGACAACTGCGGCTGGTTTGAAATATGGTGCGGGATCCTTTGAATTTGCCATATCCTTTATACTGGCTATGGTGGTTATGTATGATGCAGTAGGCGTCAGACAGGAAACTGGTAAACAGGCTCGGCTGTTAAACTCTATTCTGCTTGAAAATCCGTTGAAATTAAACGGGGAAGTACTTCAGGAGAAGTTAAAGGAGTATGTGGGACATACACCGATCCAGGTGGTAGCTGGAGCTGTTTTGGGAATTGTTTTAGCTCTTATTATCAATAACTGTTATTAAGTTTTTTGGGGTTTTCTGCGCCTGACAGGCTGCGGAAGATACCACTTTCCTATGGAGGAACCAATGAGTATTTATAATTATGTAAACTGGTTTTTTATGTACAGCTTTCTGGGATATCTTCTTGAATGTATTGTACTCACAATTGAATATAAAAAGCCTGTAGTGGACCGTGGTTTTGGCCATGGCCCCTTTTGCGTCATATATGGCTTTGGCGCATTAGGTGCCTGCGTGTTTTTAAGTCCCCTGGCAGACCATCCGGTAGAGCTGTATACAGCATCCATGACAATGGCAACAACCATGGAACTGATCACTGCCAATGTGATGATCCGTCTTTTTGGAAGTTTCTGGTGGGATTACAGCCATAAGCCATTTAACTACAGAGGGATCATCTGCCTGGAAAGCAGCCTTGCGTGGGGACTTTTAGGCTTATTCTTCTTTTATTATCTGGATGGCTGGGTACGTACGGCAGTAGGTTATATCCCCAACCGGATCGGTGTTGTTACGGCAGTAGGTGTTGCTTTGTTTTATTGCGTTGATTTTATCTGGTGCATCCGTATGCGTCTTGGTGTGCCGGAAGGCGGAGAAGATGAAGAATGTGAAGAAACGGTAGGAAGACTGAAGGTATATTAATTATGGAATTAAAAGAAAATCTGAAGAAGTGGAAGGTAGTCTTGGCTTCGGCTTCTCCCAGGAGAAAAGAACTGTTAGCTCAGATCGGCATTATCCCGGATATCCGCCCAAGTGAGGTGGAAGAGGAAAAAAATGAAAAAGATCCGGCGAAACTGGTGGAAAACCTTTCTTATATAAAGGCGGCAGATGTGGCTTCCCGCTGTGAGAAGGGAACTCTTGTGATCGGAGCAGATACAGTAGTTTCTGTATGCCACAGGGGAGAAGAACAGCCGGTGATCCTTGGAAAACCGGGAAATGAAGAAAATGCGAAAGCCATGATCAGCCAGATCCAGGGGCATGTTCACCAGGTGTATACAGGTGTGACGGTTATCCTGTGTCAGGAAGGCGGAGCATATGCAGGAAGCACATTTTCTGAAAAGACAGATGTGGAAGTTTATGATATGGAAGCAGCAGAGATCCAGGCTTACGTAAGCACAGGTGAACCTCTTGATAAGGCCGGTGCCTATGGCATCCAGGGAAGCTTTGCTGCTTATATTAAGGGGATCAGAGGCGATTATACCAATGTAGTTGGTCTTCCTTTAGGCCGTTTGTGCCATGAGATAAAAAAACTTTTGGAGGAACAGGAAAATGATCAGGCTGATCGTGACTGATGTGGACGGAACGTTAGTAGAAGACGGTTCGCCTAATATTAACCCAAAACTTTTTGAGACTATTTTAAAATTAAGGGAAAAAGGGATCCAGTTTGCTGTTGCCAGCGGAAGACCCTGGGCCAGTGTGGAGCGCACCTTTGATCCGGTAAAGAAAAAAGTGTTTTATATTGCCAATAATGGCTCTTATATCGGCTGCTTCGGAAGAAGCCTTTTTGTGTATTCCATTGACAGAGAAATCGTAAAACGGCTGATCCAGGCTGTTCGTCGGATTCCGGGACTTTCCATGGTATATGCGGCGGCAGATGGGGACTACACAGAATCAAAAGATGAGGCTCTTTGCCAGTGGCTGATGGAAAGTTATAAATTCAATCTTCACAGAGTAGATGATCTGTTAGAAGTTTCAGAACCATGCACAAAACTTTCGATTTATAAGGACGGCGGAGTGGAGAAAGCTACCCGTTCTCTTGTAGAAGAATTTAAGGATATTTTGCAGATTTCCTGTGCGGGAGATATGTGGCTTGACTGCATGGCAAAGGATGTGAATAAGGGCCATGCAGTGAAAGTGATCCAGGAAAGTCTGGGAATAAAGCCGGAAGAGACCATGGCTTTTGGCGATCAGTCCAATGATGTGGAGATGTTAAAGCAGGCTTATTACAGCTTTGCAGTGGCAAATGCCAGAGAAGAAGTGAAGAAAGCAGCCAGATTTCAGGCTGACAGCAATGTAAATGACGGAGTTTTAAAGATCTTACAAAACCTGCTGTGAAAAGGAGAATTGCTAAGTAATTGAAAATATTGACGAGTAACAGATTGCAGAGTAAGAAATACAGGATGAAGCGGAGTTTTCTGGCAGTTATGTGCATGTTCCTGTTTAGCATTTTACAGCTTTGTGGGTGCAGCAGGCTTTCTGAAGGCATGCTAAAGCAGGAAACGGAACTTTATACCCAGGGTCAGATCCGTATGATCGCGGCAACAGAGCGAAATCGCTATCAGAATCTATATACAGGACAGTTATGGTCTGTAACAGCAGACGGACAGGGAGATACATTTGAGTCTCTTTTGAAGAATCAGATCAGCCAGTTTTTAGAAGAACTGGCTGTGGTAGACCGCATGGCAGATGAGCAGGGAATCCAGCTTACAGGTCAGGAAGAGGATGATATTAAGAATCTTTCAGATGAATATTATGCAGGACTTTCTAAAGAAGATCTGGATTACATGCAGGTGTCAAAAGAAGAAGTTTCGGAGTTTTACAGGAAATATTACCGGGCGGATAAAACGGTAAGCCAGATGACGGAAAGCCGGAATCTGGAGGTCAGTGATGCGGAAGCAAAAGTGATCCAGGTAGAGCGTATGGAAACGGATTCAAAGGAAAAGGCAGATGAGCTTTTAAACCAGGTAAGTGAGGAAAAAGCGGATTTCACGTCGATTGCAGAGAAAAATTCCTTAAACAGTCAGGTAGAGTTTTCACTGGAATGGGATCCGGATCTGGAAGAACCGGATAAATCTGCATTTACTTTAGAAGAAAATGAGATCAGCGGCATCATAGAAAAAAACGGCCGTTTTTATATTCAGAAATGTGTCAATGCCTATGATCAGCAGGCAACTGCACTGCGCAAAGAACAGTTGGCTCAGAAGAAGAAAACAGAGGCATTTCAGGAGATTTATCTGCCATATCAGGAAAAATACAGAATGCAGCTAAAGGAAGATATTTGGAAAAACATTGATTTTTCTGCAGGAGAAGGCTGCAGCAGTGACAATTTCTTTTCGTTATATCACGGCTATTTTAATAAATAATAAGGGGGTATATTAAATGACAAAAGATAAAAGGGGAAATCTTTTAAAAGGCGCTATGCTGGCAGCAGCGCTGACGATGACGGCAGCTTTTCCTGCATCAGCAAAGGAAGAACGTACACCGGTAGGACATATTACGCTGAATTTTGATGCGGATGTACAGGCGGGAGATACGGATGCCTCAGTTGTTGTTTCTGTGGAAGATGGAAACTGCTCAGTAGAAAGCGCTGATTTTGTTAATGAGCAGGAATACTGGGCCGGTGGTGTAAAACCAAAGGTAGAAGTGTGGCTGTCAGCAGACAGTGACTGTTATTTTTCCAAGTCTGGAAAGGCGGCATTTACTTTTAACGGGGATAAGGTAAAATACGTTTCCAGTGCCACCAAGTATGACAAAGAAATGCTGAAGCTGGTGGTAACACTGGATAAGCTGGATGATGACGATGAAGATCTGGATGTGGATAATCTTTACTGGGACAGTACCAACGGAATCGCTCATTGGGATCATCAGAGTCTGGCAAAAAGTTACAGAGTCCGTCTGTGTAAAGGGAAGGGCAGTACCTCCAATGACAATGGCATCGGCTCTACCTACACAGTAACGGAGAACAGCTTTGATTTTTCTGATAAATTTCCAAAAGATGGAAACTATTATTTTAAAGTCAGGGCTGTAGATGTACGAGGAAACATGGGAGACTGGGAAGAATCTTCCTGGATCGAGGTTTCTAAAGAAAATATTCTTTCCTGGAAAGGGGAATGGAAGAGAGACGATGCAGGCTGGTGGTATGCAAACCGTGATGGTTCTTATCCAAAAAACAGCTGGCAGGAGATTGGTTCCAAATGGTATTTCTTTGATGAAAACGGTTATATGAAGACGGGATGGATCCATTGGAATGATAAAGACTACTTCTGTGATGAAACGGGAGCTATGTTAGTGAACACAACAACACCAGATGGTGCTTCTGTTGGGGAAGATGGAGCAAAGCTGTAAAATAGAAAGAAAGTAACAATTTAATAGGATGATCGAACTTGATATGTATCAGACCATAGCTTTGGCAGTTGCGGTTCTGATGCTTGGTAAATATTTAAGGCGCAGATGCAGAGTGCTGGAAAAATTCTGTATTCCTGCACCAGTGATCGGAGGAGTGATCTTCGCTGTATTTACCTGTCTGTGTTATGTAACAGGGATCGTTGAATTTCCCTTTGACGATATTCTAAAAGAAGTATGTATGGTATTTTTCTTTACTTCAGTAGGTTTTCAGGCAAACTTAAAAATCTTAAAAAGCGGAGGAAAGGCTCTGGCGGTTTTTCTGCTTCTTGTAGTTGTTCTGATCCTCTGTCAGAATTTCCTGGCAGTAGCGTTGGCAGGTGTTCTTCAGATGGAGGTGTTAAAAGGCTTTTGTACTGGTTCCATCCCTATGGTAGGTGGACATGGAACAGCAGGTGCTTTGGGTCTTGTGCTGGAGAAAATGGGAGTAGAAGGAGCTTCTACTCTTTTCTGTGAAGGCCTATCTGCTGATCCCGTTGGTAGGAAGTCTGTTTGCCGATTTTATCAACAGCCTTGTGATCACTTTATTTATCAATCTTTTGTAGCGGGGAGGCATAAGATGTTCTGGAATATAAGAAAGAAAGACGGAATGGGTTATAAAATATAAAGTGAAAATCTTGCAGTTCCTGAGATCCACAGATCGGATGAAGAACCGACAGAAGAAACGGAACAGGAAAATGAGGATTCTTCCATCACTTATGATGATGTGGCGATCCCGGAGATCCATATCCGGAGAAAACGGTCATAAAAACCTTGTATTTTTAAGGTGAGTATGGTATAGTAATTTTGTTTAACTATAGGATGTATCCTTAGGGAGTACATTAAGAAACGGAGAGGTGCAGACAAATGGCAGTAGTGAAGGTTCTTTTATCCATTATATATGTAGTTCTTGGTATCGCTATTTCTGTAGTCATTCTGATGCAGGAAGGCAAGTCCAACGGACTGGGAAGCGCCATCGGCGGTATGGCAGACAGCTACTGGAGCAAGAATAAGGGACGTTCCATGGAAGGTGCTCTGGAGCATTTTACCAGATACGGAGCGATCGTATTTATGATCATCACCCTTGTTCTGAATATTCTTCTGAAGGTTCAGGGATAATAGAAACAGACAGTCGAAACACCCTTCGTGTAACAAGCAGAAGGGTGTTTTTCTTTTATACAGGAATATGCGCGTTTGGCAGCTGGATCGTTTACAATATCTGCTGCATTTTGGGACAGCGCAAATAAAGAAAAGAGGTTATATGGACAGAGAGTTATTGGAACAGAGAAAACAGATGCTGACAGAACTGGTACATGATAAAGCGTATGTACCTATGAAAGCAAAAGAGATCGCCATGCTTTTGAACATACCAAAGTCTATGCGCGGGGAATTACAGGAAGTATTGGATGAGCTGGTTCTGGAAGGAAAGCTGGGGATTTCGAAAAAAGGAAAATACGGAAAGCTGGAAACATTTGCTGTGACAGGTATTTTTACAGGACATTCCAGAGGTTTTGGTTTTGTGACAGTGGAAGGGATGGAGCAGGATGTATTTATACCGGAAGACAGGACGGGAAGTGCTTTAAATGGTGATAAAGTACAGATCGTTATTGAGTCAGAAGGACGCAGCGGACGCCGTGCAGAAGGTGCTGTTTTAAAGGTGTTGGAACATGCCAACAGGGAGCTGGTAGGTTATTATCAGAAAAACAAAAATTTTGGCTTCGTGATCCCTGATGATCAGAAGATCGCCAAGGACATTTTCATTCCTCAGGGCTGTGATATGGGAGCTGTGACCGGTCATAAGGTAGTAGTAAAGGTGACAGATTTCGGAGATGAGCGCAAGAAGCCGGAAGGACGGATCAAGGAGATATTAGGTCATGTAAATGATCCGGGTACGGATATTTTATCTCTTGTACGTGCCTACAACCTTCCAGAAGCCTTTCCTGAGGAGGTAATGAAGGAATTAGAGAATGTTGCAGATGCGCTGCCTACAGAGGGCTTAAAAGAGCTTCCTGAGGGCTTTGAAGGCAGAAGAGATCTGCGCCGGCTGCAGACAGTGACCATAGATGGTGAGGATGCGAAGGATCTGGATGATGCAGTGACTCTGGAAATGCTGGAAAATGGAAATTACCGCTTGGGTGTTCATATTGCAGATGTAAGTAATTATGTGAAAGAAGGCAGTGAACTGGATAAAGAGGCATTGAAACGGGGAACCAGCGTGTATCTGGTGGATCGTGTGATCCCTATGCTGCCTCACAAACTCTCTAACGGGATCTGTTCGTTGAATCAGGGTGCAGACCGTCTTGCTATGAGCTGCCTGATGGAAGTGGATGCACATGGAAATGTGGTAGATCATGAAATCTGTGAAAGTGTGATCCGGTCTGACAGAAGGATGACTTACACAGCTGTAAATGCAATCTTGTCAGAGGCTGATACAAAAGAAAAGGAAGAGGAAAAAGCGGCTTTATTAGAAGAATACAAAGACTTTGTACCTATGTTTGAGCGAATGAAAGAATTGTCCCATATTTTAAGGGAGAAGCGCAGCAAGAGAGGTGCTATTGATTTTGACTTCCCGGAGAGCAAGATTATTCTGGGTGAGAAGGGAAAGCCAGTGGATATTCATCCTTATGAACGGAATGTAGCTACAAAGATCATAGAAGATTTTATGCTGCTTGCAAATGAAACAGTGGCAGAAGACTATTTCTGGCAGTCGGTTCCTTTTCTTTACAGAACGCATGATGAGCCGGATCCGGAGAAAATGAAGCAGCTGGGAGTATTTATCAACAATTTTGGCTATTCTTTGAGACTGTCCAATGGAGAAGTGCATCCAAAGGAACTGCAGAAACTGTTAGACAAGATAGAAGGAAAACCGGAAGAGCCGCTGCTTGCCAGACTGACTTTGCGGTCTATGAAGCAGGCAAAGTACACAACCCAGTGTACAGGACATTTTGGTTTGGCGGCAAGATATTATACCCATTTTACATCACCGATCCGCAGATATCCGGATCTGCAGATCCATAGGATCATAAAAGAGTGCCTGCACGGCGGAATGAAAGAAAAGCGGATCACACATTATGATAAGATCCTGCCGCAGGTGGCAGTACAGACATCTGCGTTAGAACGCCGGGCAGATGAGGCAGAGCGTGAGACAGAGAAGATGAAGAAATGTGAGTATATGTCTAAATTTATCGGACAGAGCTTTGACGGTGTGATCTCAGGCGTCACCAACTGGGGCTTTTATGTGGAACTGCCCAATACAGTAGAAGGTCTGGTGCGTATCAGTGATCTGCGGGATGATTACTATATTTTTGACGAAAGCAAATATGAGCTGGTAGGAGAAATGAGCAGGAAGGTATACAAGCTGGGTCAGCCGGTACGTGTAGTTGTGGCTGGTACGGATAAGCTTTTGCGGACTGTAGATTTTGTTCTGGAAAATCAGATGGTATAATGGTATGATAGTGTGAGAAATGGAAGAGGAGGTGTTTATCATTTCTAAGGAAAGTATTAAGCTGATCGCCAATAATAAAAAAGCTTATCATGATTATTTTATTGATGATAAATGGGAAGCCGGTATTGAACTGTTTGGTACGGAAGTTAAATCTATCCGTATGGGCAAGTGCAGTATTAAGGAGGCTTTTGTGAAGATCGATAAGGGGGAAGTGTATGTGTATGGTATGCATATCAGCCCCTATGAGAAGGGAAATATTTTTAATAAGGATCCTTTGAGAGTAAGAAAACTGCTTCTTCACAAGTATGAGATCATGAAGTTAAATGGAAAGATCGCTGAAAAGGGATATACGCTGATGCCTCTGCAGGTTTATTTTAAGGGAAGCCTGGTGAAGGTGCAGATTGGACTTGCAAGAGGTAAGAAGCTGTATGATAAGAGAGCAGATATTGCAAAAAAGGACCAGAGGAGAGAGCTGGAGAAAGATTTTAAGGTGAAGAATCTTTATTGATCCCAGTACGTAGTTTCGTAAATAACTGTACCAATCGCGTATAGAATGCGGATTTGAGTGAGTGGTATAGTTATTTCGCAAATAAAGAGCAAAAATTAAAAAACCAGTTTTCCTTTTATATCCTAAACAAGAGGGTATAAGAGTGTAAACTGGTTTTTCTTTTCCTGTGCTTCTTTACCATAAGAAGCCTGTCTGATCAGTTCTTTTACTTTTTTGCACATTCCATTTCAGGATCGGCTATGATCAGTTGCAGGAGGATTTGTGACATTGTAATACAGGAAAATGGTAGATGTTGGGGGCCAATGGTATTTTGACCCCTCTGATACCGAATTGCTCATTATGTGTTGCCTATTGATATTTATCAGCAAAGCAAAGACGGGGCAGATCCATAAGCTTAGCTGCTCCGGCAAGAGAGGTTCCGAAGAAGAGGATTTTATCCTTCAGCGGGAGATAGCGGGTTATGGTTCCGTTGCAGACGGTGCTTCCGGTACAGAGAACCAGATCTGCCCAGTCACAGATGTCCTGTTGGATCACATTGGAGTTTCCGTCTTCGACTGTGATACCAAAGCAGTTTTTGCCGATATGATCCGGGTTCAGGTCCACAACGCGAAGCTCAAATTCAGTGGCAAGATGCTCAAAAAGCGCAGGCTGATAGCCTATAAGTCCAATCTTCGGGTTATTGTAATTTCCGTGGATATAGCTTACTGCATCGGCTGCACATAATTCAGGTGTATCGTTTTTGCAGTGTACGGTACAGTCTACGAGACCAAGGTGCTTCATCACTGCGTTCAGGGAGGCAATGAAAATACCACGGTTGTGGGAGTCAGTGTTCAGATCCAGAGCACAGATTTCTTCTAAGGTTCCGTTAAAAACAGCCGGTGCATCAGTAAATGCCTGGCCCAGACAGCCTGCACATTCAGCCTGCACCATAATATCTTTTCCGGAAAGGATCGGAAAATCTTTCCGCTTCGGGATACCGATGGCTTCTTCCGGCATCAGCATCTTAGTGCGTAGAGATACCTTTTCCTGAAGCAGGCCATGCTCTGTTAAAAGTGTCAGAAAACGTTGTTTTAAATCATCATAAAAAGCAGCCTGCATGCTGCATTCGTTATTATTCATATTCATCTATCCTTTCCTAAGAAAGCGTCGATCTCATCACTGTAGCTGCCTGTCATGAGATCTGAAGCTTTTGTCTGGTTGCCTGATCCAGGGTTGAAAATGGTTCATCTAACAGAAGGGTATCAGGCTTTATGGCCAGTGATCTGGCAAGTGCGGTCCGCTGGCTTTCACCTCCGCTTAAAACACCTGGATATTGATTTTTTATATGGGTGATGGAAAGCAGTTCCATCAGCCAGTCAGCAGTTTGCAGCTGTTCTTCTTTGGATGCGCCGCGCATTTTTAAACCATAGGCAATATTTTCCCATACCTTCATATGGGGAAAGAGGGCGTGGTTTTGATAAACCAGGCCGATTTTTCTCATTTCTGGTGAGATCCGGGTAATATCTGTGCCATCATAGAGGATATTTCCGGAATCTCCGTGAAACATACCGCTGATGGCTTCTAACAGCACTGTTTTTCCGGAACCGGTCTGTCCAAGCAGTACGAAGATCTCGCCGTTTCGGATCGTTAAGGAGACCGGTTTTAGATGAAAGGTGCCTCTGGTTACAGTAAAGTCATTAATTTGGATCGTACTCATAGATTACATGGCCTTTCGTACACGATTAAGTCCTGAATTCTCAGTGAGATGGGACAGAAGCATGGCAGCAGCGGACAGAAAGAGCATCAGCACAGCTGTTGACATTGCAGCTTTTGAATCGCCGGTGGAGATGCTTAGATAGATACTTCCGGGAAGAGTTTCCGTTTTCATACGCGTGATCCCGACTAACATCAGGGTAGCGCCGAATTCCCCCATGGCCCTGGACCACAGTAGATCATAAGGGTGTGACCGGTCAGATCTTCTGCTCCAGACTGGGCAAGAGAGGATTCGGTTGAAACTGCCTCTGCAGCTGTTTCAGCCTGAGTTTTAGTCTGTGTTTCGGTCTGTGCTTCAGCCTGTGTTCCAGTCTGCGTTTCCCCGGTTTTTGCACCTGAACAGGCAGTCAGAGATAATGCCATGCACAGTGCGGTCATGGCCATAAGGTTTTTCTTGAACGTTTTATATTCCTCCCAATACGTTATATATTTTTTAGAATAACGCATTGTCGGAAAAAAGTCAATAAAGACAGTATGGATTGTGAAAATAAACGTTACAGGTGGAACTGTAACGAATAAACAACAAAAAAGCAAGCAGATATCTGCTTGCTTTTTGATGACCTGACCGGGAATCGAACCCGGGTTTACGCCGTGAGAGGGCGTCGTCTTGACCGCTTGACCATCAGGCCTTATGCTGTTTTGTCCTGGCTGTTTGCCGCTGACTTGTATATGATAGCACGACCGGATGGTTTTGTCAAATATTTTTTAAAAAAAGTTGAAAGTTTTTTTGAGCATTGATTTTAGCCTGTTTTGACGGCTTTATTTATGGATCCATTTTCCACTGATAAGGCGGGCTGCAAAGAGACAGGCGCGGATGAAGCAGTCGATCCCGATAGCAGCCCATACGCCGGTTACGCCAAGGCTTAATACATGGGTGGCGATCCAGACCATTCCGATGCGGAAGCCCCACATGCCGATGAGACTTACCATAAGGGAGAAGTTTACATCCCCGGAACCGCGGCAGATGCCGCCGGCCATAACGGTAAAGCTGAAGAAAATCTCTGTAGCAGCTGCGATGCGGAGTGTGATGCGGCCAAGATCGATCACCTGTGGGTCATTTGTGAACAGATGGATGATGGAGCCGGACAGGATGTATACAGGTATGCAGGCTGCCAGAATGACAGCTGCACTGATCAGGCAGATATCTTTTGCAAAACGTTTAGCCAGTTTTTTATCACCTGCTCCTAAGGACTGGCCGATTAGGGCAGTAGCAGAGAAGGAAAAGCCATATGCAGGCAGATAGAGAAGTCCTTCGGTCTGGTTGGTAAGATAGTGGGCAGCCAGAGGTAAGGTACCAAGATCGGAGATCATGGCTGTGAGGGCTACCTGACCCATACATAGGGTGCTGCGTTCCATCATAACAGGAAAACTGATTCGAAACAGCTGATGGAGCAATGGCCTTTGAAACCGGTAGTTTCCTTTCAGGGTGAGTTTGACAGGTGTCTGGATCCGGTATATTACCCATAACAGGATGGCTGCCAGAAGATACTGGGAACAGGCTGTGGAAATGGCAGCACCTTTTACACCAAGACCGGCTCCCCAGATGGATATGCTTCCAAAGGGAAGATGGATCTGGCGGCTTGGATAGATGAGGAAAAAGTTGCCGATCACATTGAACAGGTTGGAGGTCAGATTAGCAGCAAGGGGGATGCGGGTATTTCCGGCGGAGCGCAGATCTGCAGAAAGGACAACTCCAAGTGTTTCTCCTATCAGTCCCAGGGAAAAAATACCCATGTAGGCAGTTGCTCCAGGGAGCACTTCCGGGGCAGCTCCCAGCCATACAGGAAGCTTTTGGTGGATAGAAAATACTATGAGTGTAAGGAAGAACCCAAGGAGAATGGCTGCAGTAATGGACTGGCGTACAGCGGATTCCACTTTAGTTTTATTGCCTTCTCCGATAGCATGGGAGACCAGATAGGAAAAACCGGCGCTTAAGGCTGTGATGAAGCCATTGATAAGCCAGACGGAGGAGATATTGATGGCTACAGAAGCAGTAGCAGCAGGTCCGATGGAGCCTACCATGGCAGTATCGGCCAGGTTTGCCATGCAGATCAGAAACTGCTCCAGAATCGCTGGCCAGGAAAGCTGTATGATGATTTTGGGTATGCTTTTTCCTGCAAAGAGTGGATTGATGTTATCTATATGGGATGTCATTTGCAAAACCTCACTGATCAAATTGTTAAGTTTATTATCTTTATTAATCAGTATAACATTTTCAGGCGGGGATGTGCAATCGTTCACGGACATATAAGGAACAAGAAAAAAGACCCGTCGGGGAACGGGTCTTTTTAAGGAGAAGGTATTTCGTTTCTTATGGGATGTAGCAAAACTATATAATGTATTGGGGGGTTACGTCTATTATAATAGCATAGAGTATGAAAAAAGTGTGCACAAAGATTTGAAAATATGAAAAAAGATTTTATGCAAAATCGCCTATATATTTTTAGGGTTTTCGGTAGCTGACTTTTGGGGGGATTTTTTCAGGAAAGATTCCGAGAGTACATCTTAAAAAGGAGGAGGCGGACTGAAAATTTTCCAGTCCGCCGGAGTATTATGAAAAAAAGTTGAATTGCATTAACTCTTTACATTTCTTAGTATAGGAAACATTCGTGAAGAAAGTTTGCCTAAATTGTAAGTATTTTATGAACAATTGTGAACAGATTGTAAAAAATGTACTCTCGGAGTCTTTCCTGCACTTGCCTTTGCGGCCGATTTTCCGCCAGTTGCCCTCCGAATTTCATCAATGTACGCACCGCGTACACCTCAGAAATTTGGGTACAACTGACAAAAAATCTTCTCGCAAAATCAAGTACAAAAAGATTCCGAGAGTACATAAGAATTATGTTTATTTATGAGGGAGATTGTAAGCAGGCATTCTCTTTTCAATAAAAGCGTTGACTGCTTCTGTGAAATCAGGCTGGCGGGAAGCAGCTGCCATTTCAGTGCCTTCATCTTTTGCAAAAGCTTCCATTTCGCCGTAGAAGTACTTGCGGATCAGCCGTTTCTGACCGCCATGGGCTGTGGATGATTTCGCAGCCAGTTTTGCAGCCAGTGCATAAGTAGTTTCAGCTAATTTTCCATCTTCTGCTAAAACAGTGGCAAGACCGATCTTTACACACTGTTCTCCCTTGTAAGCATCGCCGGTCATCATCATCAGTTCCGCCTTATCCGGTCCGACTGTGCGGTATCGCTGTTTTGTAATTTGAATAAAAATAATTAGTTCTTATTATGAAAATAATTATTAACTTTATACTTCAACAGGAGTATATTGAAAACAGATAAAGGAGAGGGGAGTCAAAGCAATGAAAGACAGATCAAAAATCTTGAATCTTATGATCGCTAAAACAGATCGTATGAACAATGAACTTTGGCTTCCTCTCTGGATGCACTCCTTTGATACAGCCGGTGTTATGAAGTATCTGTATTATAATTGGCTTCCGCCGGCTGTTATAAAAACAATCTGTAAAGATTTCGGGGAAGAAACGGGATTAAAGGTATGCCTGTTTTTGGCATATTCACACGACGTAGGGAAGCTCACTTATGTCTTCATGACCAATGTTGCACAGCAGGTAACGGAAATCCGTGAAAAACTTCTTCAGGAAGGTATTTCACTTGCGTCACCAAAATCACTGACAAAAAAGATACCACATTCTTTAGGCGGAGAAGGTATTTTGCGAAAGTTTGGAGTACCAGTTGGAATCGCAGTGATCGTCGGTTCTCATCATGGCAGTACACCTGAGGAATACTCAGAAATTGTGGAAGAAAATATAGAAACCTATGGGAAAACGGTGTTTTTTGGACAGCAGAAAAAACAGTGGGAAGCTATATGGAAGGAATGGATGGATATCGCCCTTGAAAAAAGTGGATTTTCCAGCGTAGAAGAGCTTCCGGATATCAGTATGGAGGTACAGGTAATTCTTACGGGTATTCTGATCATGGCAGACTGGATCGCGTCCAATACCTATTTGTTTCCGCTGATACCGACAGATCGTATGGGAAAAGATACCGATTACCCGGAAAGAGTGGACCGTGCCATTGAAAAGCTGGATCTTCCAGAATTTTGGATCCCAGGGGAAAATGACTGGGGGATGGATGATACTCTTTTTGAAGAAAGATTTGGATTTTTGCCAAGAGAAGTACAGCATATGGCAATGGAAATAGCGCAAAATACCATAGAACCAGGGATTTTTATTCTGGAAGCGCAGATGGGTGTTGGAAAAACAGAAGCTGCGTTGGCAATGGCAGAGATCTTAGGACAAAAAGCGGGCAGTGGCGGGATCTTTTTCGGACTGCCTACGCAGGCTACTGCCAATGGACTCTTTCCAAGGCTGATGAAATGGGCAGGGCAGCAGTCGGAAAGCGTAAGACTTGGTATACGCCTGGCTCATGGAGCAGTTGAGCTTAATGAAGATTATCAGCAGCTGATCAAAGGCTCTGCTTCGTCCGTGGGAGAAGATGAGGATAACAATCTAATAGTTCATAGCTGGTTTGAGGGCAGAAAAGTAGCATTGTTGGCTGATTTTGTAATAGGAACCATAGATCAGCTTCTGATGGCAGCTTTAATACAGCGGCACGTAATGCTGCGGCATCTTGGGCTGGCTGGAAAAGTGGTTATTATTGATGAAGCTCATTCCTACGATCTGTACATGGAATCTTTTCTGGAACGGATAATAGGATGGCTGGGAACTTATCATGTACCAGTGATCGTTTTATCAGCTACTCTTCCGCGGAAACGTCGGTTTGAGCTGATAAAAGCTTATTTAAATAAAAATGATATGGATGAGAGAGCAGAATGGTGTAATACTGCTGGTTATCCTCTTTTTACATGGACAGATGGAAAGCAAATCCTTTATAAGCAGATGAATCTGGGCAGTGAAAAAGAGATCGTTCAGATTATCCAAATAAATGATGAAGAAGTTGAAAAAATCCTGAAGGATTCTTTAAAAGATGGGGGCTGTGCCGGTGTTATTTTAAATACTGTTGAGAGAGCGCAGAATTTTGCCAAAAAGATTTCGGAATGGTTTCCGGAATGTGAAACGATTCTGATGCATTCACAGTTTATCATATCGGATCGTGCAGAAATTGAAAGAGAAATTTTAAAACGTGCAGGTAAGAATTCCACATTTGAACAGAGAAACAAATTGATCATAGTAGGAACACAGGTCTTAGAGCAGTCTCTTGACCTTGATTTTGATACCTTGATCACAGATCTTTGTCCCATAGATCTGCTGTTTCAGAGAATCGGACGTGAACATCGGCATAAAGGAAGAAAAAGACCTTTGTGTCTGCAAGAAGCAAAATGTTATGTTTTGACTGACACAAGGTTTGTTTATGATAAATGGCTGCTTCAGAGGACATTGGACAAGCTTCCAAGGCAATTTTGTCTTCCTGATGATATTCCGGTCTACGTTCAGGCGGTTTATGCAGAACCAGAAGAGCATGAGAAAGATGAATTGTGGAAGGAGTACGACAGACATTTGAAAAATTTAAAAACAGCTGCTGACAGAGTACGAGTGGGAGAACCTGTCTGTGAAGATGAGACGGATCCGGAATTTGACAGTATAACAGGCTGGCTGAACAATACAAGGGCAGAATTAACAGATGCTGCGGCACTTGCATCCGTGCGGTCAGGAACACCATCCATTGAAGTGCTGGTCCTGCAAAAAAGAGGAGAAAATATCTGCTTTCTGCCGTGGCAATATGAAGGAAAGTGCATTTCTTCAGATAGCATTCCATCTGAGGAAGAAACAAAGGAGATATTAAGGCAGAGACTGCGTTTGTCATCTATATTTTCAAAAGAATATAATTATGCACAGGTTCTGGAGGAGCTGAGAGAGGATACAGACAGGTATTTTACTCAGTGGCACTACGCCCCAAAACTTAGGGAAGAACTGGTACTTTTGTTAGATGAAAACCTGTGCGCAAAATTAAATAATTATGATCTGTATTATGACAAAAAGACAGGCTTATCCTGCAGAGAGGAGGAAAAAAATGAAAACACCGGAATTTAACCTGTTGGATGAAAAATGGATTCAGGTATTAAAAAATGACTGTTCTGAGGAACTGGTATCTTTGACAGAGGTATTGATCCATGCACATGAGTACAGAGATCTAAGCGGAGATACACCAGAGCAGGATATGGCAGTTTTGCGTTTACTGCTGGCGGTATTACATACGGTTTTTTCGCGAATGGACCAGGATGGACATGTGGACAAGATTGATTCTCCGGTAAAAGCCAGAAAAAGATGGAGGGCTTTATGGGAGAAAGGATATTTTCAGGAAAAAGTGATCCATACATATCTGGAACCGTTACATGAGCGGTTTTGGCTGTTTCATGACCAGTATCCCTTTTGGCAGATATCACAAGCAGCTGTGGGCACAGAATATACAGCAGCTAAATTAAATGGAGAACTCTCAGAGAGTGGGAATAAAGTACGCCTTTTTCCATTGTGCAATGGTATCAGAAAGCAGGAAATGGAGTACGCCCAGGCAGCCAGATGGCTTTTATATGTAAATGCATATGATGATACTTCTTCAAAACCAAAAGGGAAAGGCCTCCCGTCTCCAGGAGTTGGATGGCTGGGAAAACTGGGTTTGATCGAAGCGGTTGGAGAGAACCTTTTTCAGACGCTTTTGTTAAATCTTACTCTTTTAAAGGATGGCAGAAATCTGTGGGAAGGAGAAAACAGACCAATCTGGGAGCGAGAACCGGACAAAGCGGAAAGACAGGAGATTGCTGTGCCGGATAATCAGGCAGAACTTCTTACTTTACAGTCGAGAAGACTGTTGTTAAAGAGGAATCATGATAAGGTAGTTGGTTATTACTTGCTTGGAGGAGATTTTTTTGATAAAAATCTGGCATATGCAGAACAGATGACTGTGTGGAGACAGGTAAAAGAAAAGGATAGAACCTTTTTCACACCTCGAAGGCATGATCCGTCCAGGCAGATGTGGAGGGATTTTGGAAATATATTTGTAGATCAAGGAGAAAATGTACGAAAGCCGGGAATTGTAAGCTGGTATGATACGATTGCAATGGAAATGCATTGGAAAAAAAAGGCCATACGCTTTCGGATCGTGTCTGTACAATATGGAGACAAAGATTTTTTTGTAAATGATACATTTAGTGATTCATTGACGTTTCAGGGAGAACTGCTCTTACAGATGAGCCGGTCCTGGCAGACAGGAATTTTAAATGAGATCCGCAAATGCGATGAATCCGCAGAGGCTGTTGGAATGTTGGAAATAAATCTGGCAAAAGCACAGGGACGGAAAGCAGATGGAATCAATGCCAAGGAACGTTTTTTTAATCGCATTGACCAGCCCTTTAGGCAGTGGCTTGCGGGAATTTCGCCTGAAACAGATGATATATCAGATCGTTGTCAAAAATTAGAAGAAATAGTTCAAACAATTGGAAAAAATTTGGGGCAGAACATGGTATCCGAAGCAGGAATAACTGCTTTTTCTGGCAGAATGACAGAGGACAAGCAGTACGTTGCTTCTCCAGAGGTATATAACTGGTTCCTTGGAAGATTGTATAAAATTTATCATCAATAAGGAGGTGGAAAAGAATGGGAAAGCCAGTGGAACAGATTAAAGAATTTGCTGAAAAGAAACTTCGTGCATTAAGGGAAAATCCAGATGAAAGTGCCGTTAAGGCCTATCTGGCAAAACTGCGCAGAGTAGTTGGAAAAGCACCAGGCACAGATCCTGATCTATGGGGGATTTTATTTGAAGATCTGCCAGAGGAACTGACGGGCACAGGAGGCATACCTGGACGGGCAGAAATGGCACTGTATACGGCGTTTACATTATATGCCATTCATCAGCAAAGTCATTCTTTGCAAGAGGAGAATGCGTATCAGAAAGGGATCGGATTTGGACGGGCAGCAGGAGAAATGGCGGCAAAAGAGCCGGATGCATTGAATGCAGTGCGTCGAAGATTTAACGCTGCAGCTGTATCATCAGATATAACGGAATTGGCGTGGCATATGAAAGGAATGGTACAGTTGTTCAGGCAGAAAGAGATTCGGCTGGATTATGTGCAGTTAGCAGTAGATTTTTATCTGTATCAGGATTTAGAAAAAATCCCAGAGGTACGATTAAGGTGGGGACGCGATTTTTATAAATATTGTAAAGTAAAAACGGAAAATGAGGAGGAAAAGGAAAATGGATGAAAAAAGATTGTATGTGGATCTGCATGTGATACAGACGGTTCCGCCAAGTTGTATAAACAGAGATGATACAGGCAGTCCTAAGACAGCCATATATGGCGGTACTACAAGAGCCAGGGTTTCTTCTCAGGCTTGGAAACATGCTATGAGAAAATATTTTTCTCAATTGTTCCATGAGCAGAAAATGGGAAACAGAACCAAGAAAGTGATTGAAATGGTGGCAGAAGAGATCCGTTTACAGGATCCGGATGAAATGGATGCAGAAAAAAAGGCTTCTGAGGCCCTTAAAAATGCAGGTATCAAGATCAATGATAAAAAGGGAGAGAGTGAAGCGCTTCTTTTTATGAGTAAAGGGCAGGCAAAAGCACTGGCCCAGCTGGCCGTATCTAAAAATACAGAGAAAAAGGCTTACAAAGAAGCAATGCAGAAAGAACCTTCTTATGATATGGCATTATTTGGAAGAATGGTAGCAAGTGATCCTTCTTTGAATTATGATGCAGCAGCACAGGTTGCCCATAGTATTTCTACCCATACGATTCACAATGAATATGATTATTTCACAGCAGTAGATGACTGCTCACCAGATGAAAGCGCAGGTGCAGGTCATCTTGGAACGGTAGAGTTTAATTCATCTACTATGTACCGTTATGCGACAATAAACGTAATGGAGCTGTATCGTCATCTTGGAAAAGATACGGCAGCGGTTGCAGAAGGATTTATAAAGGCCTTTATCTGCTCTATGCCTACAGGACGACAGAATTCATTTGCAAATCGTACAATACCGGATGCAGTCTATATTACAGTCAGAAAGGATCAGCCGTTAAATCTTTGCGGAGCATTTGAACGTCCGATCTTAAGTAACTGCGGTTATGCAGATAAGTCTGTGGAAGCGCTGACTGCATATGCGAAAAAAGTATATGATAATTATGCGGATGAACCGGAAAAAGCATTTGGAATTGGTGATCAGCTGGAAAATGTGGCAGAGGTTATGTCTTTAAAACAGCTTTTGGAACGTGTAAAGACAGAAATCCAGACTCAGTTAAATGATGGAGGAGAAGAATGAGTACATTGTTACTTCGCTTCGCAGGACCTGTCCAGTCATGGGGGATCAATTCAAAATTTGAAGTCCGCCGGACGGAAAATGCACCATCAAAAAGTGGAGTGACAGGACTGTTAGCAGCAGCTTTGGGAATCAGGAGAGATGAAGATGTCAGCATTTTAAATCAACTGAGGTTGGGGGTCAGGACGGATCAGGAAGGAAGGCTTTTGAAAGACTTTCATACAGTTTACAGTGAAAAAAACTCTTATATAACCACAAGGTATTACTTGTCAGATGCTATTTTTTTAGTTGGTTTAGAGTGCAAAGATGAAGCTTTTCTGCAGAAACTGGAGTATGCTTTGAAACATCCTGTTTTCCCACTTTTCCTGGGAAGAAGATCTTGTCCACCGCAGGCAGGTATGGTTCTGGGAATACGTGCTCTTTCACTGGAAAAAGCTTTGGAAACAGAGCCATGGCAGGGGCCTGAGTGGAAAAAAGATAAAATGCCTTCCATATTTCCAATGTGTATAGAATGTGCGCCCGAGGATCCAGAGGGAGGAATGGTGAAGGATAAGGCAGAATCCTTTGATCCATACCAGAGAAAATATAGTTATAGAAGGATGAAACGGATGGATATGAAAGTAACTTCCGACAAAGTGATTTCCGGTAAAAATCCGGATATTTTAAGGGAGCATGATGCTATGGGAGAACTGTAACGAATTGTGAGGTGAAGAAAATAAATGTATTTGACCAGAATGGAATTAAATACAAGAAATATAGACACTATGCGCCTTCTAAGCTCACAGGAAAAAATACATGGATTGGTTGAAAGTGGGTTTTCAGGAGAAAGAAAGCGAAATTTATGGAGACTTGAGTATCTGGGAGATAGATTATATCTGCTGATATTAAGTCCAGACGTACCGGATCTTAGCAGTGGAGTTCGCAGGTATGGTTTTCCTGATGATGAAAGTGCATATCAGACAAAAGATTATACACCTCTTCTGGAACGCGTAAAAAGTGATACCTGGTGGCATTTTAAACTGGTAGCAAATCCTACGAAAAGTGTTGCAGGTACGCCGGGAGAGAGAGGGCAAGTAAAAGCGTATATGACACTTAAAGCTCAGGAAGAATGGCTTCTTAGCAGAGCCTCAAAACATGGTTTTGAATTATTGCCTGAAAATTTTCAGATAGTTCAGAGAGGCTGGCATATTTTCAGCAAAGGAAAAGACAAAGGGGGAAAAAGGGTCAGTATAAATGGTGTAACTTACGAAGGGATCCTGAAAGTCTGTGATGAAGACAAATTTAAAGAGCTTTTGACAGGTGGTATTGGAAGGGGAAAAGCTTACGGAATGGGTCTTCTTACAATTGTTCATATATAAAATTGGAAATGGAGCTGTTTTTGGCTTTTATTTTGAAGCCAACTGAAAAGTAAGGAGGAACGTATGAACGAAATGCCGGGAATGATCCGCCCTGAATTACAGGCTCTTCCGCAGATCAGGGACAGAATGACATTTCTGTATTTTGAACATTGTAAACTGAATCGTCAGGACAGCGCAATCACAGTTAAAGATGATCAGGGAATCATCCATGTTCCTGCTGCATCTATTTCTGTACTGCTTTTAGGTCCGGGAACAACTGTGTCGCATCGGGCCATGGAGTTGATCGGAGACGCAGGTGTCAGTGTAGTCTGGATTGGAGAACATGGTGTCAGATACTATGCAGGTGGTCGGCCTCTTACTCATCGTTCAGCTTTTTTGATACGACAGGCGGAGTACGTAAGCAATCAGAGAAAACACTTGATGATCGTAAGGAAAATGTATCAGTTACGTTTTCCAGAAGAAGATTCTTCCAAAATGACGCTTCAGCAACTGCGTGGAAGGGAAGGAAGCAGAGTAAGGTCTGTTTATCGGAAATATGCAAAAGAATATGATGTAAAATGGAATGGAAGAGATTATGATCCGGATCATTTTGAAACAGGTGATCCGGTGAACCAGGCATTATCAGCAGGCTGTGCATGTTTATATGGTCTGGCTCATGCTGTGATCTTTGCCCTTGGTCTGTCACCAGGACTTGGGTTTATCCATGTTGGACATGACTGCTCGTTTGTATATGATATTGCGGATCTGTATAAATCAGAGATAGTTATTCCGGTTGCCTTTCAGGTAGCTTCTGAAGAACCGGAAGATCTTCCTGGGGTTGTTCGCAGAAAAGTCAGGGATATAATGACTGAAAAACATATACTGGAACGGATGGTAAAAGATATCCGCTGGCTATTCCAGACAGAAGATGAAAATAAGGAGGACACAGGCGAAGCTGTTTATCTATGGGATGATAAAGAAGGAACAGTTAGAAATGGACGTTCCTATGGGCAGGAGGATGAGGAATGATCGTGATTATGTTATCTGACTGTCCGCCAAAAGTTCGGGGAGATCTATCTAAATGGCTGTGCGAGATCAATACGGGTGTATTTGTGGGAAATGTGAGCAGCAGAGTGCGCGAGGAAGTCTGGCAGCGTATTTGTGAAAATATAAAGAGTGGACAGGCAACGATGGTTTTTAGTGCACCGGGAGAGCAGAAAATGGATTTTCGTGTGCATAATACAACCTGGGAACCGGTTGATCTTGATGGGATAAAGCTAATGAGGAGACCGCTTCCTACTGCCAGAACAGTTAAAGCATCTGAAAAAGAGACGCAAGGTGTAAAAAGTCGTGCAGAGCAGCTGTATATAGCTGATAGAATGGCTAAAGCACGGTCCAGAAAAATGTTTCAGGAAGGATACGTGGTACTTGATATAGAGACAACCGGTACATCTCTGGAAAAAGATGAGATAATAGAAATCGGAGCATTAAAAGTAGAATCAGGCAATGTCGCAGAGGAGTTCTCTATGCTTACCTGGATAAAGGGTGAAATTCCATTAGAAATTCAAAAGCTAACTGGTATCACACCACAGGAGCTGCAAAGTAAGGGAAGACCATTAGAAGAAGTTCTGGAAAAATTATTTGAATTTACAGGAAATAGAGTAATAGTAGGTCATAATATTATGTTCGATTATAATTTTATTCGCACGGCCTGTAAAAAAATGGAAATAGAAATGAAGCTGGGTACCGCTTCCAGAGATACATTGGCATTGTCAAGAAGAAAGATACGGGGAGTAGGAAGCTATCAGTTGGAGGCATTGATGAAGCATTTGGGATATGAAGTTTCCAATGCACACAGGGCATTGGCAGACTGTTATCTTACGTGGCAGCTGTATCAGAAGTTAAATGAAATTTGAGGATGGAGATTAAAAAAAGTGAGAAAATATGAGGCTTTTTTTAGGGTATTCCCCGCGTGGCGGGGGTGAACCTCCACCTTTTTACCATTGATAATATACCCATTAGTATTCCCCGCGTGGCGGGGGTGAACCTTTTATGATTGTCTCCGAAAATAACGCCATATCCGTATTCCCCGCGTGGCGGGGGTGAACCTAAACGCCAATTGTATAGCTTTTCTGTGATCTAGTATTCCCCGCGTGGCGGGGGTGAACCTTACTTATACTCCATTTGGTGAAGATACAATGAGTATTCCCCGCGTGGCGGGGGTGAACCTCGTTCGGCGGCTATAACATGGTCCTGGGGCTGGTATTCCCCGCGTGGCGGGGGTGAACCTCACGGGGTCATTGAGGCAATCGGCGTTCAGCAGTATTCCCCGCGTGGCGGGGGTAAAACTGTGATTGTCGTCGTGGAAAGTTTCCAGATTGCGTATTCTCCACGTTGTGAGGGTGAACCTTGTGCTCTCTATACTAAGTGGGTTATAGAAAAAGATATATTGTCAAAAATTAATTGATTTTTCTTTTCATTTCGTCCAATTTGTGCTAAAAATAAAGTGTTCCCTGTACTGACAGGGGTGAACCTTAATTGATTATGTAAAAGATAGTGTTCCCTGCATTGGCGGGGGTAAATTTGAGCAACATATCAGAGATGTTTTTTAGAACTATTCCTTGACCAAAAAATATTACAGACAGCAAAGAAAACGACAGCAGAGAGCAGGTACACACATGGGAAAAAAAATCAAAATACGGAAGGTAAGCGCGTGGACATTAGGGGTAACACTTGTACTGGCAATGGTATTTGCCATTGTTTCATTTCAAAGTGAAAAGGAATTTAAAATCCTGAGGATGACTACGGAGCAGTATATTGTCTGTGAAAAAGCGGCAAAGCAGCTTCAGGATGGTTCGGATTATCTGACAGAGCAGGTGCGCCTGTATGCGATCACCAGAGAACCAAGGTATATGGAACTGTATTTTGTTGAAGCTAATACCCATCGCAGGGAAGAGGCACTGGACAGTCTGGAAAAATACTTTGCTGGAACGGGAATGTTTGATTCACTGACAGAAGCATTGAAATGTTCCCAGGAGTTGATGAATACAGAATATTATTCCATGCGTCTAGTGTCTGAAGCCATGTCTTTGTCGGAAGATACGTGGCCTCAGGAAATAAAGAATGTGCAGTTAAGTGAAGAAGACAGTCTTTTAGGCAGAGATGACAAACTGATCAAAGCAGGGAATCTGGTCTGTGATGACAGCTATCAGAATACCCGTACACGGATTATTTCTGATGTGTCCAGTTGTATGAATGGACTGATCACGCAGACAAGGCAGAGACAGGGAAGAGCTACATCTATTTTTTCTGATATGTATCTGAAACTGGAAGCTGGTATTGTGATCATGCTTCTGATCATGTTTTTGATCTGTCTGATGCTAAAGCATTTGATCGTTAAACCGCTGATGCTTTACAATGAAAGTATACAGAAGGGAGAGATATTCCCGGTAATAGGAGCAGCAGAGCTTCAGAACCTGGCTGTTACTTACAATAAAGTATATCTGGAAAATCAGGAGACTCAGAAGCTGATCCGCCATCAGGCAGAATATGATGCTCTGACAGAGGCATTAAACAGAGGATCTTATGAAAAACTGCTTCATATTTATGAAGCAGGAGATACGCCGTTTGCTCTTATTTTAATTGATGTAGATATTTTTAAATCTGTTAATGACACGTATGGACATGCTGCTGGTGATGAAATCTTAAAGAAAGTAACCAGATGCCTGAAACGGGCATTTAGAAGCATTGATTATGTTTGCCGTATTTAAATGCGAAGCCACGGCAAATTCCGTTGCTGGTCATATAATGCATGAACAGCAACAAATAAATGTTTACAAACAGTTTATTCTATTTTATAATAGCCCGAGGGAATGAAGTTCTCCCCTGGGAAACCTAAACCGCTTAAAGGATATAAGCTGATGACTTCTGTGATGAAATACTCACGGAGTTATCAGCTTTTTTGTGTACTTTATTGCTGTAAGTGTTCCGGAGAGTAAATCCATGATTGAAAAGGAGAAAATGAACATGTTAACTTCACTTGCGTTTGTATTTTTACTGGGACTTGCCATGGCGGCGCTGTGTCAGCAGTTTAAGATCCCACGGATCATCGGAATGCTGATCACAGGGATTGTTTTAGGCCCATGTGGATTAAACTGGCTTTCTGATTCTATTTTAGGGATATCTTCTGAACTTAGGCAGATGGCTCTGATCATCATACTTTTAAAAACAGGATTGTCTTTGAATCTGGCAGATCTAAAGAAAGTAGGCAGACCGGCACTGATGATGTCCTGTGTGCCTGCAAGCTGTGAGATCCTTGCATTTGTAATCTTTGCACCGGCTATCCTGCATATTTCAAGAGTAGAAGCTGCAGTTATGGGAGCTGTTTTAGGTGCTGTATCACCGGCAGTTGTGATCCCAAGGATGGTGCAGCTTATGGAAACAAAGTATGGTACAGAGCAGAGAATCCCGCAGATGATCATGGCGGGAGCCTCCTGTGATGATATTTTTGTGATCGTATTATTTTCTACCTTTGTTAATATGGTCCAGGGCGGCAGTGCACATGTAACGGATTTTATCAATATTCCGGTATCTATTATCCTGGGGATCGCTTTAGGGGCTGTGGCCGGATATGCATTAAGCCTGTTTTTTGAAACTGTTTATGCCAGAAAACATTATGTGCGCAACAGTATGAAAGTGATCCTGATCCTTGGAATGTCATTTCTTCTTATGTCAGTAGAAACATGGCTTAAGGGGATCGTGTCTGTTTCAGGACTCCTGGCAGTGGTGGGAATGGCAGCTGTGATCCGCGTAAAATGTGTGCCGGATGTATCGAAAAGACTTTCAGAAAAATTCGGAAAGCTGTGGATCGCGGCAGAGGTCATTTTATTTGTGCTGGTAGGTGCCGCAGTGGACATCCGTTATACCATGCAGGCGGGAATTGCCGCAGTTTTTATGATCTTTATTGGTTTAATGTTCCGGGCAGTGGGAGTATTCCTTTGTATGCTTGGCACCCGGTTAAAAAGGAAAGAGAGGCTTTTCTGTGTGATCGCTTATCTTCCAAAAGCAACGGTGCAGGCAGCGATCGGTTCCGTTCCCCTTGCCATGGGGCTTTCCTGTGGTCAGATCGTCCTTTCTGTGGCAGTTCTGGCTATTTTGATCACGGCACCTCTTGGGGCAGCAGGAATGGATCTTACTTATGATAAACTGCTGGTTCATTCCAAAGGATGACAGATTCCAATATTAAACCGGTACTAGTGATATGGGAATTGTAGAAAAAGTGGGCTTAGATGTTGTGATGGACATGGCGCAGGTGAAATGATATAATTTTGGCAGCTAAAAAGAACCTGAAATTGTTTGGAGAGAACATGAAAGATTTCATGAGAACATAAAGAGCAAAAGGAGTAAGAGATATGATAAAGATTGATCTGATCACTGGATTTTTAGGTGCCGGAAAGACAACCTTTATAAAAAAGTATGCTTCTTATCTGATGAAACGGGGCAAGAAGATTGGAATACTGGAAAATGATTTTGGTGCGGTTAATGTGGATATGCTGCTTTTGCAGGATTTAGAAGGAGATAACTGCAGTCTGGAAATGATCGCCGGGGGCTGTGACGCAGACTGCCATAAACGCAGGTTTAAGACGAAGCTGATCGCAATGGCAATGTCCGGTTATGACCGTGTGATCATAGAACCATCAGGAATCTACGATGTGGATGAATTTTTCGATGCTCTTTATGAGGAGCCGCTGGACCGTTTTTATGAGCCGGGAAATGTGATCGCACTGGTGGATGCGGGACTGGAACAAGATCTTTCAAAAGAAGCAAAATATCTGCTGGCATCAGAAGCTGCTGATGCAGGCTGCGTATTGTTCAGTAAATGTGATGAAGTATCCGAAGAACAGATTAAAAATACACTTTCTTACCTGAATCAGGCGTTGGAGCAAGTACATTGCAAACGCAGGTTTACTCTGGATCAGATCCTCTGCAAAAACTGGAAAGATTTAAATGAGGATGATTATAAACGCCTGCTGACCTGTGAATACCGGATCGAAGATTATGAGAAAATGCCCATGGAGCAGGATAAAGTATTTGATTCCCTGTATTACCTGAATTTTTCCATGGATCCAGATCAATTGAAAAGGGCAGTGCAAAAGATGTTTCAAGATCCTTCCTGCGGAAAGATATTCAGAGTGAAAGGTTATATAAAAAATAATGGAAAATGGGGTCTGGAGCAGGATACGGGAAATGGAGAGGAAAACGCCTGGCTGGAATTAAATGCCACCTGCAAAGAATTTAGTCTGAAACCGGTGCCGAAAGGGCAGGAAGTGCTGATCGTGATCGGAGAAAAACTTTCAAAAGAACGGGCAGCTCTTTATTTAGGCCGCAGGCCAAGCACAGAGCTCAGCTGATTATCAGGCAAATTATAAGCTTTAAAATTCTACGTTGAATTTTAAAGCTTATTGCGTATGATAGAAATAGAAAAGCTTCTAGTGAAGCTGCATGAGAACGAAGAAGATGTTAAAACTGTGGATTATTTTAAGTTTTAGGACAATAAGCGGGAATCCTCGGCAATTCAATTACCGAGATGAAAGCTCAGGCGTGTGCATATCTGCATAAAGTAAATAATATAATAATCCTCATTCTTTGATATTAATGCCGTAACCGGCATACAATAAAAACGAAAATATGTTCGAATAATGATTGTGTATTACAATTCAATATGATATACTATATGTATGAAAGAAAATCTTATACATTATAGGACTTGCGTGTGCAATA
>UQTA01000001.1 GCA_900543885.1 uncultured Clostridium sp. | reverse complement strand
CAACCAGGATTTATGCGACTCCATCCATTGAAATGCTTGGAGAAGCAATGAATACTGCTAATTCTACAATTCCAGACGAGACTCCGGAATGGGAAGAAAATGAGGATGAACTTGCTCGCATCTGTGGATTGAGATAACTTTTTTATCCTCATCTTTTGTTATAAAAATGTCTTAAATAAAGCTTTTGGTAAAAAGATGAGGATAAAAATTTCATGTTTATAAGCCGGTTTATCTTTATGTGTAGATAATGTGGCCGAACCGACATGCGAAAAAGTTTTGATGGTTTAATGGCTATTATACGAGATACCTATCAGTTGGATCCTTATGCAAATAACAGGGGAAGAGACAAACCGAGGTTTCCATATAATGGATATGATCATCAGGAACAAACATTTTGATGAGGCAGTTTTTGATAAGATCACCATTGAAGATGAATATAAGAACTCCGGCTGACTCTTACAAGACGTGGATTTACAGATCCGGCTCCTGGCTTTGTACCATTGGATACAGACCGAAATCCTTATGATCCATTAAAACCGGCTACAGAAGATAAAGCTGAGCCAAAAACTATAAACAAAAGACTCACTTTCGCGAATTGAAAATCCTTTCTTTATATACCAGGACAAAAATTGCAGCTTTTTTTGTATTTTAATTCCACAAAAGACCAGGCAGACAGCCCAAAAAAGGGTTGGATATCCTGAAATTATTCTTAGAATTTCATCTGAAGAGGACAGTCGAAACCTGTTAAAATACAAGTGAAGAACCATTGAATGACCGATGCTTTTGCAAAAAATATAGTACAATGGGTGTATGAAAAACAAGAGCAAACAAAAAGGAGGGAGAGCATGCCGATCAATGTCACCAGCGAGATAGGAAAGCTGAAAAAGGTAATGCTTCATAAGCCCGGCGTTGAATTGGAGCATCTGGTTCCAGAAGAGCTGGAGCGGCTGCTGTTTGATGATATTCCATATCTGAAAACAGCTCGCAGTGAGCACAGCTGTTTTGCAGGGATTTTGAGGGAACAGGGAACAGAAGTTGTTTATCTGGAGGACCTGATGGCAGAGGTCATAAAAGAAAAGCCTTTGCTGAAGGAGGTATTTGTAAAGCAGTTTATCAGTGAAGGAGGAAATACAGCCAATCGATTTAAAAATCAACTGTATGAACATCTGATGGGAATTGAGGATGAGACGGAACTGGTGTTAAAGGCCATGTCCGGAGTGAGTATTCACGAGCTGAAAACAGAAATTTACAGTCCCCTGGTGGAACGGGTAAAATCGGACAGTCGGTTTATCCTTGACCCGATTCCCAATCTCTATTTTACCAGAGACCCCTTTGCCAGTGTGGGAAGAGGCGTGAGCCTGAATAAGATGTATTCAAAAACAAGAAGGCGGGAAACTATATTCGGAAAATACATACTGGAAAATCATCGAGATTTTGCGGGAACCCATTTTTACTACAAAAGAGAATACCCCTTTTCCATTGAGGGCGGCGATATCCTCAATTTAAGCAGGAGAGTTCTTGCAGTAGGAATTTCCCAGAGAACAACTCCAGAGGCAGTAGAGGCGTTGGCTCAGAATATTTTCAACGACAATAACTGTGAGATTGAAACCATTCTGGCACTGGATATTCCCAGTATCCGCGCATATATGCATCTGGATACGGTATGTACCCAGGTGGATTGCGATAAGTTTACCATCCATCCGGGAATTTTGGGAAGTCTGCGCATTTATGAGATAACTAAGGGTGATAAAGAGGGGCAGCTGCGGGTTGTAGAGCTTGACAATTCGCTGCCATCTGTGCTTGCAGCTCATTTGGGACTTGATAAGGTTACCATGATTCACTGCGGCGGTAAGGATCGGGTTGCTTCGGAGCGGGAGCAGTGGAATGACGGCTCTAACACCCTTTGTATTGCGCCGGGAGAGGTTATTGTATATGACAGAAACTATATTACAAATAGAATTTTGGAAGACAACGGAATTACAGTACATGAAATGCCCAGCTCAGAACTGTCAAGAGGCAGAGGTGGTCCAAGGTGTATGAGTATGCCACTTGAGCGGGAAGAATTATAAAACGAGAAGGAGAATCAGACAATGGGAGTAAATATCAAAGGAAGAAGCTATCTGAAATTACTGGACTATACATCGGAGGAAATCCGCTATCTGTTGGATTTGTCGAAGCAGTTCAAAAACATGAAAAGAAATGGTGTACCTCACAAATATCTGGAGAACAAGAACATTGTTCTTCTGTTTGAAAAGACCTCCACACGTACCCGCTGTGCCTTTGAGGTGGCTGGAAGAGATCTGGGCATGGGGGTGACCTACCTGGATCCGGGCAGCAGCCAGATGGGCAAGAAGGAGAGCATTGCGGACACAGCAAGAGTTTTGGGAAGGATGTACGATGGAATTGAGTACAGAGGATTTAGTCAGGATATTGTGGACGAGCTGGCGAAATATGCAGGTGTACCTGTTTGGAATGGCCTGACTGACCAGTTTCATCCCACACAGATGTTGGCCGATCTTCTGACAATGGAGGAGAAGTTCGGCAGATTAAAGGGTCTAAACTTTACCTTTATGGGCGATGCAAGAAATAATATGGGTAATTCACTGATGGTAGCTTGTGCAAAGATGGGTATTAATTTTACGGCCTGTGCACCAAAAGAGCTGTTCCCTGCACAATGGCTGGTAGACGAAGCAACAAAGATTGCTGAAGAGAATGACTGTACCGTGCGCCTGACAGAGGATGTGAATGAAGGTGCAGAAAACGCAGATGTGATTTACACTGATATCTGGGTATCTATGGGTGAACCGGATGAGGTATGGGATACAAGAATCAGGCTTTTAAAGAAGTATCAGGTAAATGCAGCTGTAATGGCAAAAACAAATCCGGGCTCTGTTTTTATGCACTGTCTGCCGTCCTTCCATGATACCAAAACTACTATCGGAACGCAGATTGCAGAGAAATTCGGTATTACGGAAATGGAAGTGACTGATGAGGTATTTGAATCAAAGAAATCCATTGTATTTGATGAAGCGGAAAACCGTATGCACACCATCAAGGCTGTGATCTACGCAACGCTTTCCTAAGGAGGCTTATAATGAAAAAGGGGAAGAAACGCATTGTGGTTGCATTGGGGGGAAATGCTCTGGGAAATACGCCCCAGAAGCAGATCATCCAGGTACGCTTTGCGGCGGAAATCATTGCGGATCTGGTGGCGGAGGGACATGAAATCGTCATCGGACACGGTAATGGCCCCCAGGTGGGTATTATCAATGCAGCCATGAATTATGCAGCTGTAAACGGACCCTGTACGCCCTATATGCCCTTTCCGGAGTGCGGAGCTATGTCTCAGGGATTTATCGGCTATCACCTTCAGCAAGCTCTTCAGCAGAGCTTTTTGAAACGGGGCCTTGAAAAAAACGTTGTCAGTGTGGTAACGCAGGTTCTGGTGGATGGGACTGACCATGCATTTGGGTTGCCCACAAAGCCTATCGGAAGTTTTTATACGAAGGAAGAGGCACAGGAGATTCAGAAAGGAAAGGGATACACCTTTATGGAGGATGCCGGAAGGGGATACCGTCGGGTAGTTCCATCCCCCCTTCCTAAACGAATTATAGAACTCAGTGCCATCCGAAAAATGATTCAAAGCGGTTTGATTGTGATTGCAGTGGGGGGCGGCGGTATTCCGGTGGTGGAAACGGAAAACGGGCTTCGTGGGATTGATGCCGTGATAGATAAGGACAAATCCAGCAGCAGGCTGGCACAGGAATTAAAGGCTGATATGCTGATCATCCTTACGGCAGTAGATCAGGTTTATATTAACTTCAACAAACCGGGACAGAAAGCTTTGGAGGAGATCAGCATAGCGGAGGCAAAGAAATACATTGCAGAGGGTCAGTTTGCCAGGGGAAGTATGCTTCCCAAGGTAGAGGCCTGTATTGATTTTGTAGAGGCTCTCCCGGGCAGGTGCGCAGTCATAACGTCTCTGGAAAAGGCCGGATGTGCTATCCACGGGAAAGCAGGAACGCGGATACGTTCGGAGCAGGAGGTTTGCGCCTATGTACCCCTGGAGCTGGACAGTGAAGTATACGATGTAAATGCAGGCTAGTTTGTATTCTGCAGTTCAATGGTCTGCCGGAATTTGCTGGGCGTCATGGAGCGAAATTTGAGAAAATTTCTGGTCAGAGTTTTTGTGGAGTTATAGCCTACCTCCAGAGCAATTTCCATAATGCTATGAGAGGTTTTAAGCAAAAGCTCACTGGCTCGGTTAATACGGATATAATTCAAATAATCCGAAAAATTCATTTCAACCTGATAAAGCAGAATTCGATTTAATTCCCTGGGAGACAAGGAAAATTGTTTTCCCAGGGATTTTGGCTGTAAATCCTCGTTGTAATGTCGGTAAATGTAGGAAACCAGAGAATAAAAATCACGTCTGTCTTTGATACGGCACATATTTCCGATGCTCTGGTAGGTGCTTCGGAAATCATTTGCTTTCATTCCCATTCTGGCCAGAAAAACCTTGCTGATGTGAGCGCTGTCAACAAAGCCTAGAATTTCCGCCAGCTCCTCCAAGGTGAAATCGGTGTAAAGAAGATAATTGATGGTTTTTCCAATGCGCATTTCATTTAACAGGTCAAAAAAGGAGAGACCTGCTGTGTTGGTGATATAGGCGCTGATAGCGGATTCACTCATGTAGAAAATCTTTGACAGAGCAGCCAGGGTTATTTTTTGATTTAAATGTGTGTACAAATACAGGAAAATCTCGCTGGGATCTGCATTTTCCCGGGGGGCGGATGCGGTAAGGTGCTTTGCATGCAGGAAGCTGATGATGATTTCAACAAGCTTGTTGGTGACATAGAGATTGCTTAGTTCTTGGGAAGCAAAGTCCTCCGCAGCAGCCTGTGTGGGGATGGATTCCACGCCGATTTCATTTCGAATCTGTAAAAACAGCCTGCTCATGGATTCCAGCGCTTCGCCCTCCAGGTACAGCACCGGAATCTTCTTCAAGGTCTGGATAATGGAAAGGGGCATGTTGCTGGGATTGCAAAAGGCTTTAATGATTTCATTCACATTGTCGAAATAGTAAACCAGCACAAAAAACTGAAGAGGGGAAGTTACCTCCGTAATATCGCTGATCTGCCAGGGAAGCACCGAAACAAGGGTACCAGGCTTTAAGTGATATTCCTGACCATTTAACAACAGCGTTCCCTCACCGCTGTTGACCAGCCAAAAGCGGGACATAGGATGAATCAGGGGTGTAGTGGGCGTAGCCAGCACTTCAATATCAAAGCTGCATATTTTATTTTCATCCTCGCAGGAGCAGTAAAGGCTTTGCATGGGAACAATTTTTCTCATAGTCTCACCTCGTTTTTCGGAGTATTTTACAAAAAAGAATCCGCAGCCAGAGCATTTACACTGAGGACGCTTTTCCCATATACTTCTGTTTAAAGGTAGTTGGCGTCATGCCCTTCAACTTTACGAAATTGCGGGTAAAGGTTTTGGAGTTTCGATAGCCGACCTCAAAGGCAACCTCCAAAACGGTTTTGGAGGGGATTAGCAGCAGCTCAGAGGCACGGTTGACACGAACCTGGTTTAAAAATTCGGAAAAGCTCTGTTCTACCTGGTAGAGCAGAAGATTGTTCAGCTGCGGAACCGAAAGCCCAAACTGGTGGGAGATTCCCTGCGGATTTAAATCATCGGCGTAATTTCTGTAGATATAATTAATGACCGTATAGGCGGTTCTTGTTTCATCAATCCGACAAATATTCTGCACTTTCTGATAAATTTTCCGGTATTCACTGATCTTGGTTCCAATCCGCGCTGCAAATACCTTGGAAATATGGGATTCATCTACATAGCCTAGGAACTCCGACATTTCTTTTAATGTAAAATCTGTATACATAATAAAATTAAGAGATTTGCCGATCCGGATTTCATTCAGCAGTTCAGAGAAGGAAATACCGATTGTGTCTGTAAGGTAGGAACTGATATCGGAGGCAGGACAATTAAAACGGCAGGAAAGCTTATCCAGAGAGAGCTTTTCGTTGCAGTGCAGATAGATATAGCGGAGGATTTCCGTGTAATCGGTCTGTACGTGGGGCTCTTCTGCTTTCAGCTCGCTGCTCAAACGGAGAAAACGGATAAGCAGCTGGACAAGCAGGCTGGTAATGCTGATATTTTGAAATGCACGCTGAGAGGGAAGCTCATTGGGATCAGATATGGAGAGTTCCTTTGCAATCATATCCATCAGGCGGCAGATGGTGCGGTTTTCAGGCATCAGGGTTACAGCCGAGTGACATTCCATGGCGGTAAGAAAGGATTCGGTTTGTCCCTCTTCATTGCTGAAAATTTTAACAGCACGGGTGAGCGCATCGTAGTTGTAGGTAATCATCTGATATTCCAGAGGAGAATTTATTTGGAATATATCGCAGATTTGCCATGGCATAATGGAAACAATGGTGTTGGCTGTAAGCGGGTACTGACGGTTTTGCACAGACATTTCTCCTGAACCTGCGGTGATCAGAAAAAAACGTGCGTCTTGATGAATCAGGGCAATGGGCTGCTTTTCTGTATTGGTTGTCTCATAACTGCAAAGCTTTCCGGCAAGCAGTGACTGTGCGGCGGTGTTTTTTGGGATGACACGATTCACGGCGATTCCTCCTGTCTGAACGCATTGCCGGCAAAGGGAGCGGCATACGTTTATTTTTTTTTATTGTACTACAAATTCTGCATTATGCAACAAATTATACATCTTCTTAAATCGTCCTAAGGGACAAATCAGAGATTATTTTTTGTATTTCATTTTTTTGTAATATGTAAAAATTGCCTAAATTTTCTGAAAAATATTGAAACAACTAAAATAAATAACAGGATATTGATAAAGTGTAAAAAAAAATAAAACAAAAGACATAATGCATAATTTTGGAGCCATTTTATCCGCAAAAATACACATAATTTATATATAATGATACCAGGGTCAAAAGTTCAGAAATCCAATGCAAGCTTGCTTGCAGGAGGATTTTTGAACTTGGGACCCGCCAAAAACATGAGTAAGAAGCCATTTTGGGAAGAAAAATGAGCGGATTACGAATGTTTTTAGAATTGCGGAAGTGCAAAGCACGTAGCAATTCGGTGTCAGAGGGGTCAAAAAACCTTTTGACCCCAACATCATATAATGGACACATCAAATGAAAGAACGTAAGGAGGAGACTATGGAGTCAAAAGTAATTGAGCAGGCAATGTACAGCTATTTTAAACTGCTGGGGAAAACAGCAATCGTGACCGGTGCAGGAAATGGAATCGGACGCGGAATTGCAAAGGTGCTGGCAAGCCTGGGAGCCAATGTGGTGGCCTGCGATATTGAGAAGGACAGCGTTGAGGAAACAGTAGCTCAGATTACCGAACAGGGGCTGAACGCAACAGCAGTTTACTGCGATGTGAGAAAGTACGAGGACATCCAGAATGTGATTAAAACTGCAGTGGATACCTACGGAACCGTAGATATTCTGGTAAATGATGCTGCAGGCTGCGGCGGCGGTGTTACCATCGATAATATCAACGAAGAAGAGTGGATGCGTCTGATTGAGCTGAATCTAAATAGTGTTTACCGCTTTACAATGTCTGTACTTCCTATTATGAGAGCGAAAAAAAGCGGAAAGATTGTAAATATCAGCTCTGGAGCCGGGATTGTAGGAGACTTTTCCGATCCACACTATGCGGCAGCCAAGGGCGGTGTAATCGCATTTTCCAAGGAGATTGCCCACGAGGTTGCAAAGGATCATATCAATATTAACTGTGTGGCTCCCGGGTTGGTTGATACCAGAATGGCAAGAATCCGGCCATGGGAAGATGAAATTGCAGATACGCTCTGGCACAGAGTGGGACAGCCGGAAGATATCGCTTACGCGGTTGCATATATGGCTTCCGCAGCCAGCGATTATTGTACCGGACAGGTGCTTTCACCTAACGGCGGAGCCTGGATGCAGTAACGGGGCCAGTCATGGTTGATTGTATATTTCAAAATGCGATAGTAGTGACAATGGCAGATTCCCTTGGCTGCGGAGTGATACAGGATGGTGCGGTGGCAGTTAAAGGCAACTGTATCATCTCCGTTGGCGAAACAGCAGAGATATTGAAGAAGTACAGCGCGCACCGATATATCGATGGACGTGGAAAGCTGCTTATGCCGGGCCTGATCGATGCCCACGCGCATACGGGAGTCAGCATTTTCAGAGGATATGCCCAGGATACAGAAAATTGGATGAGCAGCCGGGTATTTCCGCTAAAGGGAGCTTTGGATGTAAAGGCGAGGCAGGCAGGCTCCATGGTGATGTTGTGTGAAGCCATAAAGGCGGGAACAACCACCATGGTTGACAGCAACGAGGAAATGTTGTTTTTTGCAGGTAATCACGTGAAGATCGGGATAAGAGCCCAGTTGTCACATACTGTACATGCCCTGCCTTTGGAAAAGGCTGAGATCGAGGATGGTACGCTCTATCCTTTGGATGAAAAGGTGGAACAGGAATCTCTGGAAAATTGCAGAAAGCTGATTGAACAGTATCATCGGAGTAATTACGGACGGATTACCTGCGGGCTGTGCCCTCTGGGACTAGATCGAGTGTCTGCGGATACCCTTCGGGTGATGGGAGAATTGTCAGAAAAGCAGGGACTGCTGATGCATCTGCATCTGGCCTGCGGCAATCGGGAAGTCAGGCAGATGCAGATGCGATATGGAAAGCGGAGCATTCCTTTTCTCGATGAAATGGGGCTGATCAATGAAAGGCTTATGGCAATTCATTTGTCCGTGGCAACAGAGGAGGAGCTTCAGCTTCTGGCAAAAAAGGGCGCTGCAATGGTTCTCTGTTCCGGAAGCGAGGCGATTGTGGATGGGAACATCCCGCCTGCGGCAGAATTTAGTCACTACAGCAGTCGTTTAGCAATCGGCTCCGATCAGACCTCAGGCGGAAATACAAGCAATCTGTTTTATGAAATGAAGGTTGGTGCTGTTTTAAATAAGTGCAAGGCGAAAAATGCAGCGGTTTTCCCTGCATGGCGGATGCTGCGGCTGGCCACTATTGACGGTGCAAGGGCAATCGGAATGGAACGGGAGATTGGCTCTCTGGAGCGGGGAAAAAAGGCAGATATAATCATGCTGAACATGGAAGAAATGCATCTGATACCCCTTGTGTGGGAGCCGGTCAGCAATCTGATCCCAAATCTGGTATACGCGGCAAACGGAAGTGAAGTGGAGCTCTCCATGATTGACGGAAAGATTGTGATGGAAAACCGGAGAATTCTGACTGTGGATGAATCGGAAGTTATCCGAAACGCATCTGAGCAGGGGAGAAAGCTTTTGGAACGTGCAGGAGGAAAGCTATTGGAAAAGAATCCGGAAATATGTAAACAAAAGAAAGAAAATAAATTATAGAAATGAGAGGAACAGCTATGAAGAAGATGAAAAAAATGATAGGTTTTGGTCTGGCATTGGCGGCGGTTTCACTGACAGCCTGCGGCGGCAAAAAAGAAGCGGAAACTATCCGTATCGGCGTTGTCTGCCCCAGAACCGGTGAGTCCTCTCTTTTTGGCGATGTGCTGGCAGAGACCGTTGAGCTCCTGGCAAAGCAGAAAAATGAGTCCGGCGGAATTCTTGGCAAGCAGATTGAAATTAAGGTTTATGACAACCGTGATGATGCGGTGGAGACAACGAATGCAGCCAGAAAGGCCGTATTGAATGATAAGGTTTGTGCGTTTATCGGAACCGATTCTTCTGCGACCACCATCGCGCTGGGCGAGGTTGCGGCAGAAAACGAGATACCTTTTATCACAAGCATCGCAACTAATTCCAAGGTCACCATGACGGAGGATGGACAGGTTCGTCCCTGGGCCTTCAGAGCCTGCCTTTCCGATCCGCAGAGTGGTGCTATTCTGGGCCAGTATGCGGTAAATGAATGTAACTACAAGAAGATTGCAATTATTTATGATTTAGGAAGCGATTTTTCTGTAGGTGTTACAAATGAATTTTCTAAGAATGTAGAAGGCGCAGGCGGAGAGATTACGGTGAAAGAGGCCTTTAACACAGGAGATGTGGATTACCGTGCAGTTTTAACAAAGATTAAAAATTCCGGTGACTTTGATGCATTGTATATTGCCGGAGGATACTATAAGCAGATCGGTCTGATTGCAAACCAGGCAAGAGAGCTTGGAATTACCCAGCCTTTCCTGATAACTGAGGGCGCTATGTCCAGTGATCTGTTTAACATTGCGACTGATTCTGTAGAGGGAATGATCTACAATGTGGCTGTTGATACTGAATCAAAGAATGTAGAAGGACTTCTGAAGGACTTCCAGGAAATGTGGGGATACGATCCCAGCCAGAATGTAGGACCGGACTGCTACCTTGCCTATGATGCGTTCATGCTTCTGACAGGCGCTATTGAGAAAGCTGGCAGTGCAGAGCCTGCAAAAATCCGTGAGGCACTTGAAAATACCACCGGGCTTCAGGGACTGACCTGCAAGATTACCTTTGATCCTAAAACACACATGGTATACCGTGAAGTTCCAATCTGCCAGATTGAAAACGGAGGATTCAAAACTATAGGACGCTTTACTCCTTCTATGCAGAAATAAGGGAGGTATCTTCATTGTTTATACAACAGTTGATTAATGGACTTTCCGTAGGGAGTGTATATGCCTTAATGGCAGTTGGATATGCACTGATCTACAGCTTACTGAACTTTACAAATTTTGCCCATAGCATTACGGTAACAATCGGTGCATTTACCACTTTCTTTTTCCTGACCTATGCCATGGAGAACCTGTTTCTGGGAATTGTAGCTGGTATTGCAGTAGCGGCGATTCTGGCAGCATTTATTGAATTTATTGCCTATCGCCCGCTGCTGAAGCGGAATGCCAGACGTGTGTACTTGATGATTATCGGACTTGGAATCTCTGTTATGGGCGACAACCTGATCATCATTGCGTTTTCCGGAAGATTCCGTATCTTTCCGGTGAATTTTCCAGCCGAAAGCATCCAGATCCTTGGTGCCAATATCGGTGTGGTTGACCTGCTGATTTTCTTTGTAAGTATGGCGGCTCTTCTGATTGTGGAATGGATCATAAAGAAAACAAAGCTGGGGCTTGCAATCCGAAGCGCGTCCTACAGCCTGGAAGCCACCTCTCTTATGGGTGTTGATACCTTTAAGCTGATTCTCTCCATTTTCCTGATTGCAGGAAGCCTGGCAGGTGTTGCAGGCACACTGCTTGGAGCGAAATATACCACTTACCCGTCGCTGGGAACATTTTATACCAACAAGGCATTTATCTGTGCGGTATTCGGCGGTCTGGGAAGTCTTCCGGGTGCAGTGGTAGGAGCATTGATCCTGGGAGTGTCGGAGGCAATGATTTCCGCTTATGTGTCTACCACATTGAGAGATTTGTTTGCATATTTCCTGTTGATTGTTATCCTGCTGATCCGCCCGTCGGGTCTGTTAGGAAAATCCAGCGAGGACAAGGCTTAAAGGAGGGAAAGAAGTGGAATATTGGTTAGGTGTTGCGACCTTAGTCGGTATCTATATGATCGCAGTTTTAGGAGTTTCCATTCTTTGCGGCTTTACCGGAATGTTCTCTATGGGACATGCAGGTTTTATGGCAATCGGTGCGTACACATCAGCGCTGCTGACAAAGGCATTTGATGTTCCGATTTATTTTGGAATACTGGCCGGTATGCTGACTGCTTCCGTTGTGGGGGCCATTGTCAGTTATCCGACACTGAAACTCCGTGATGATTATTTTATTATTGTTACCCTTGGAATTGGTGAGGCGATTAAGCTGATCATTCAGAATGCCACATCCATCACTGGCGGTGCAAGAGGTCTGGCAGACATACCGAAGGGAAGCAATTTTGTTAATGTGTGGATTATCGTTATTTTGACGGTCATTGTTTTAAAATCATTTATTAACTCCCGCCATGGGCGAAATTGTATTGCAGTGCGTGAGGAGGAATTGGCAGCTCAGTCGGTGGGCGTCAATGTTTTTAAGTATAAAATGGAGGCAATGGTGATCAGCTGTGCATTATGCGGTTGTTCTGGAGCGCTTTTAGGACACTATATGCACTACCTTCAGCCAAATATGTTTACCATGGTAAAATCTGATGAGCTGGTAATCATGGTAATCCTGGGAGGTCGGGGAAGTCTTACGGGTACCATTTTAGCAGGGCTTTTGCTTCTGCCGCTTCCGGAGCTTCTACGTTTTGGTTCAGCAGAGCAGTGGCGCATGGTGCTTTATGGATTCCTTGTAGTTCTAGTTATCCTGTTCCGCCCTTCTGGCATTATGGGTACACGGGAGCTGACACGAAACGATTTCAAATCCTGTTTTAACTGGATAAAAGGAAAAGTTTGCAGAAAAACGGTGAAAGTTACGAGAAAGGAATGATCGCTATGGATAATAACGGATACGCTTTGGAAATCCGGGATGTCAGCAAACGGTTTGGCGGAATTGTGGCGACCAATCATGCAAATATCAAAGTTAAACAGGGACAGATTTTTGGTATTATTGGTCCAAACGGAGCCGGGAAAACGACCTTATTTAATATGATTACCGGTGTATACAAACCGACAGAGGGTGACATCCTGCTGTATGGGAAATCAATAGCGGGTAAACTGCCTTATCAGATTGCAAGAGAGGGAATTGCCCGTACTTTTCAGAATATCAGGCTGTTTGGAGACCTGAGCGTGTATGAAAATGTACATATCGCCTATCAGAAAAACATGTCCTATAATTTCTGGGATGGAATTGTAAAAAACAAACGTTATAAGCAGGAGGAGGAAACCTGCGCAAAAATCTGTGAGGAGGCCTTAAAGGACATGGGTCTCTGGGAGATTCGCAACCAGCTGGCAAGGAACCTGCCTTACGGAATGCAGCGAAGGTTGGAAATCGTAAGAGCGCTGGTCACATCCCCGAAGCTGCTTCTTTTGGATGAGCCTGCGGCAGGTATGAATGAGGATGAATCCGAATCATTGGCAGGGGTAATTCGGGAAATTTCTGAAAAAAACAAAGGAATTACCATCCTGGTCATCGATCATCATATGGATGTTATTATGAGTGTTTGTGATGAGATAACAGTAATCAATTTCGGCAGCCAGCTGGCTACAGGAAATCCTGAGGAAATACAGAACAACCAGGAAGTAATTGACGCGTACTTGGGGGTGGGTGACTGATATGTTAAAAATCGATAATCTCGTATTTAATTATGGGAAAATCCAGGCTTTAAAGGGAGTGAGCTTTGAGGTACAGCAGGGAGAAATCCTGTCTATTGTCGGAGCAAACGGAGCAGGAAAGTCAACGCTTCTTAAATGCATTTCTGGTCTTTTGAAACCCCAGAGCGGCGAGGTGAGCTACGATGGCGAGGTGCTTCCGAGAACAGCCAATGCGGTTGTGGCAAAGGGAATTGCCATGGTGCCGGAGGGAAGATGGATTTTTCCCAATCTTACAGTAGAAGAGAATCTGCTGATGGGAGGCTACCTTTCAAAGAACAGAGGAGAGGGGCTTGAACGGGCTTACTCTATGTTTAAAAGATTGAAAGAGCGGCGGTCTCAGCGAGCAGGAACCATGTCTGGCGGCGAGCAGCAGATGCTGGCCATTGCAAGAGGACTGATGGCAAATCCCAAGGTGCTGATCCTGGATGAGCCATCTCTTGGCCTGGCACCCTTGATCGTAAATGAGGTGATTGCCTACATTGATGAGATAAACCAACAGGGAGTTACAATTCTGCTTGTTGAGCAGAATGCGCGCAAGGCGTTAAAAATTGCCCATCATGCCTGTGTTATGGAGCAGGGGAAAATCGTGCGTTACGGAACCGGCGATGAGATTGCAAAGGATGAGAATGTAGTTGCGGCATATCTGGGTAGAAAAAAATAAAAGCGAATAAGGAGAATACAATGAAGGACTATTTAAGAATTGATGGAAAAGTTGCAATCGTAACTGGGTCGGGCCGTGGAATTGGCCGTGGAATTGCTTTGGCTTTGGCTTCCTACGGCGTAAAGGTTATGGTGACAGATATTAATGATGAAAACGGAAACAATGTAAAGAAGGAGATTATTGACGCAGGTGGTGTGGCAGAATACTGCCATTGCGATGTGTGCAGGATTGAGGACATTAAAAATTTAGTGGCAGCAACCGTGAAAGCCTTCGGAACCGTTGATATTCTGGTAAACAATGCAGGAGGAGGAGAGCCGCCCTGTGATTTCTTCAGCATTACCGATGAGCGGTGGGATTACTATATCCGTTTTAACCTGTACAGCGCCTTCTACATGATCCGCGAGGTGTTTCCTTACATGCGGGATCAGAAGAGGGGTAAGATTGTAAATATCAGCTCCGGTTACGCCATCGGCGGAGGAGATTTTTGTGCGCACTATGCTTCCGCAAAGGCAGGTATTATCGGTCTGACCACTTCTATCGCAAAGGAGGGGGCTCCTTACGGAATAAATGTAAATGTAATTCCGGTTCCAACAACGGATACGCCAGGACTGCGCGAGGCAGACTTTGAGTTGGTTGCAGATGAAATTCCGATGATTCCGCTGGGACGTATTGCGGTACCGGAGGATGTGGCAAACACAGCATTGTTCTTGGTATCTGAGGCAGCGGATTATGTAACAGGGCAGATTGTTGCTCCAAATGGCGGCAAGAGAATGCTTGTATAAAGGGAGAAAAGAGAATGATTTGGCCGAATCAGGCGAAAAGCGCATTTAATCTGGGATTTGATTTGGATGGAGAGACTATATGGCGCAATAAAGCAAGGCGACTTCCGGGAGGTGACAGCTTTTTAAAGGGGCCGTCGATCGGAGGCTATGGTCCGAGAAAGGGCGCATACAGAATCCTGGAGATTTTAAAGGAATTTGATTTAAAGGCAACTTGGTTTATTCCTGCGGTAATGATTGAGGAGCACCAGGCGGTTGTAGAAAAAATTCTGGACGGCGGACATGAGATTTCCCATCATGGTTATGACCATACGGGAAGATACGGAAACACACTGGAACAACAGCAGGAGTATGTTGAGAAAAGCCAGGAGCTGTTTTTGAAATATACGGGAAGAAAAGCCTGCGGAATGAGGCCTACAGGAGCCTTGCTCCCGGAAACGGAAAAATGGCTTTATGACGGCGGCGGATTTCTTTATTCCAGCGCAGGAACCAGCGGTGAAGGAATAGGCTACTACTACGTGAACGGTGAAAAAACAAAAGGAATCAACGTACCCTGCCGTGATGAGCAGATGGATGATTATGTGCAGACGGTGCTGCATTCCTATCCGGCGGTTCTGGAGGGAATGCCGCGTATCGCTGCCTACGATGTTGTGTATACAAACTGGATCCGTGAAATAGAGGGAATGATCAAGTTTGGAAACATCGGCTCATCCGCTTTTCACCCCCAGGTTGCGGGAACACCGGGACGAGCGATTATATTGGAACATTTCTGTAAATATCTTGCAGAAAACCGTGACATATGGTGCACCACATGCAAAAACATTGCAGACTACTACAGGGCAGAACTGGAGGGCGAAAAGCATGAATGAGTACAGTAAAATCTGGCCGGAAGGGAAAAAATGCGCCGTCATGCTCAGTGTGAATTTAGATGCGGAATTTTACGGGAGGATTTATTACCCGGGCATCAATGTAGACGAAGGTGATATTATGCGTTTGGGAAAAACCGGAATGGAATTTGGCCTTCCCAGACTGCTGGACACGCTGGACAACTATGGCGTAAAGGCAACCTTTTTCATCCCGGGAGCGGTTGCGGACCGTTACCCGGCCCAGGTGATGGAAATTGCCCGAAGAGGTCATGAAATCGGCTGCCATGGAGATGAGCATGAAATTTTGGGGGCGCTCTCCAAAGAAGAGCAAAAGAAGGTTTTGGCCAGGGCCAGGAAACGGCTGGAAGAGGTGAGCGGTAAAGAGGTGCGTGGTTTTCGTATGCCGGAGGGAGAGATCAATAAGGCTACGCTGGAGGTTTTAAAGGAGTTGGGTTTTTGCTACAGCAGCTCCCTTTCAGATGATGATGTTCCTTACGTACATAAGAACATCGGGCTTTTGGAGTTGCCAATTCATTGGGAGCTGTTTGATCTCCCTTATTTTACCTTTGCCTTTGATCCGCCTATTCCTCCGGGGCAGGCGCGGTCAGCCTCTATGGACCAAGTGCTGAAAAACTGGGAATATGAATGGGAAGGAACAAAACGTTGGGGAACCCTGATGAATCTTCAGCTTGACCCACAGGCCATCGGAGAGCAGGGAAGGATTTTTATGCTGGAACGGCTGCTGGAAAACATGCAGAACTGCAAGGAGGCATGGATTACCACCGGTGGCGAGATTGCAGAATACTTATCATAAGAAACAGGAGGATTAGAATGTCAGAAGCAGCATTAAATGCAATGGCGCAGCAATATTTGGATCTTACGCTTTGTAAGAGCAGGTATGATGATATTGATATTCAGTGGTATACGGAGGGACCGTTCTGGCGAAGAACCAGTATGCGTTTTTCCAGAGATTACAAAATACTTCCGGATTATGAGATTGCAGATGCAAAGCATGGAAAAACCCTGGAGGATATCCTTGACGAATCCGCTCATCTGACGGAAAGCCTGAAACTATACGCAAAGACCGCAAAGCCTCAGGAGAAGCAAAGAATAGATTATCTGATCGATCATGTGGTAGCGCTGCACACAAGAGCACGTATGCTCCTGGGCGAAACAATGCCTTTTGATGAGATGACACAGAAGCTTTACGATCTGGTAGCACCAGTCTACGACTATACACGGTTTGACCGTATACTGGAGGCTCTGAATCAGGCTCTTCCGGGCAGCGGCTCCGTGCAGGATAAGATTTATGAATTTAGGAGAAGAATTTCCATTCCTCAGGATAAGCTGCTTGCAGTAATGACGGATACGACTAAGGCATTCCACGACATGTCTATGGCAAGAATGACATTGACCGGAAATAGCATGCCCAGAGTGCGTGTTCGCAGACTTCCGGATCCTGGTATGGCATTTTTGTCCATTCTTTTTGGATATGACTACAATCATCTGGAATATGAGAGAAATTTTAACCTGGATTATCCATGGACTGTGGACAATGTGATTGAATGTATCGGACATGAAATGGAGCCGGGCCACCTTACCTATTATGAAAAGAGGATGCAGACCTATATTGATACCTGCTGGCCGGAAATGGCAGTTGTACAGCAGTTCTCCTCCTCCTCGGCATTTACGGAGGGTTCAGCACGCTATGTGATCTCTATGTGTTTTGACCATTCCGTGGAAAAAAAGACACAGTTTGAAAAGAACGTGATCTTTGGTGTGGCAGGGCTGGACAAGGGTCTGGCAGAGCTTATGCCTTTGTGGCATGAATACTGTGAGATTGCAGGCTATGGAAAGCTGGAGGTAACAAGAAAAATCTGGGATAAGATATGGACAGAAGAGGAAGCGGCAGCGTTCCTAAAGCAGTATGCAATTATCGGAAAAGAAGCGCCCGCATCCATTGTAAATCATCTGGCAGGAGATGAGGGCCATTTTGTTGCCCATGATTATGCAAGAGATGTAGTGAAAGCGTATTTTGACTCTGTGACCTCAAGTGTAGACGAGCAGTGGAAACTTTATGAGAAAATCTGCTGCGGCCATATGTCCATGAGCGGAATGCTGAATAAAACTTATCGGCCCTGAATGGGCAGGTGAAAGCCTTTGCCCGGCATGCGTTGAGTATGATAAAAGCGGAGAATGAATTCATTCTCCGTTTTTGGTCAGTGTGAAATTTGGCGGGTTTTCGTTGTAAAAGCTTCACCGGGAAACAACCCCATATTCCACCCGATACACCACATCACCGATATGCTCGATAAACGCCCGGGCGTGGCTGACTGGTCTGGTGGTTATCGCTGTTGGAGGTGGCGGAATCCCCGTTGTTGAGGACCAGGATGGACTAAAGGGAATAGATGCGATGATTGACAAGGATAAGTCTTGCTCGAAGCTTGCACAGGAACTGAAAGCAGACATGTTGATTATCCTGACTGCTGTTGATTGCGGTTGTATTAATTTTAATAAACCGGACCAGAGAGAACTTAAAACCCTGACAGAGCAGGAGACCAGAGATTACATAGCTGAGGGACAGTTTGCCAAAGGAAGCATGCTGCCAAAAGTGGAAGAATGTCTGGACTTTGTAAAGACGCTTCCGGGACGAATTGCTGTAATCACTTCATTAAAACAGGCAGAACATGCATGTGAAGAAGGTGTTGGAACAAAGATCTGTTCCGATAGACACAGAATTGAAGTATCGGATGAAGTACCGGGAAAAGAGGTTTTTCTGGATCTGAATCAGACATTAGAAAGGAATTGAGGAAATATCATGAAACACATGAATACAGATATTCTGGCGAAACTGGCGCTGCTGGTGGTAGCGATTGTATGGGGAAGTTCTCTGGTAGTGGTCAAATCTTCGACCGACACGTTGCCGCCGATTTTTCTTCTTGCCCTTCGCTTTACCATTGGCTGTCTGACATTGGCGCTGATTTTTCATAAGAAGCTTCGTTTGCTCAACTGGGATTATATGAAAAATGGTTTTATTATTGGCTTATGTCTGTTTCTGGCTTACAGCAGCCAGACGATCGGAGTGATTTTTGCCATGCCTGGTAAAAGCGCATTTTTATCATCAGCATATTGTGTTATTGTACCGTTTATGATGTGGATGGTTGAAAGAAAGAAACCAAGCAGGTATAATATCTATGCTGCGATTTTGTGTACGGCAGGGATTTTGGCAGCATCTCTGACGGAAGGCGGGGCAGTAACGAAAGGAGATGGTTTAGCTTTATTAAGTGCAGTGCTGTTCGCAGCACATATTGCATCAGTTGCAATATGTGGAAGAGGAAAAGATCCGATTCTGATTACAATTCTACAGTTTGGTTTCAGCGCAGTATTTTCCTGGATTGTTACACTGGCAACAGGGTTACCGGCATCAATCGAATGGACAGGTGGAACGGTAGGAGGTGTGTTATATCTGGCTCTGGCTTGTACGGCACTTTCTCTGTTGCTGCAAAATGTGGGGCAGAAGTATACCAATCCGTCCAGTGCGTCTTTGATTTTGAGCCTGGAATCGGTATTTGGAGTTTTGTTTGGGGTGATTTTTTTCCATGAAATCCTGAATCTACGCCTGATTACTGGGTTTGTATTGATTTTTGCAGCTATTGTAATATCTGAAACAGAATTATCATTTTTAAAGGGGAAAAAGAAAAGGTGTGAGACAAGACAAACAAACTCCAATCAGAGGGAAATTTGCTGAGCTTATATCCTGAACTAGTGTATTGTGCCGATGACATTTAATCTTACTACCAATTTTTAATTGGTAGTAAGATTCGGATACAATGATATTAGTTTTTCTCTGGCATCACCTGTTTGAAAATGCCATTTAATTTTCGCTTTTGATTTGTTACGTTCTTCTTCCCATGAACTTAATTCTTTACGGAGCCGTTCAATTGTTTCAATACGTCTGGATAAGCATTGCCGTGTCATGACGTTTAATTCAATCTCTGCCATGTCAAGCCAACTGCCGTGCTTCGGGGTGTAATGTATTTCCAGCTCTTGATATTGTCAATATTGGTTTACACTTTTTTCTCAAGAATGTTCGACCTTATGCTGTCGCCTGCATTGAAGCATAGTATTGCTGTCGCTTAACCATCGGAGGTAGTCCACCGTTGGCAGAGCAGATCCTCCTATTATTCCAGTAGCTGATGAAGTATCTCCAGATGAGCGTTTTTAACTGTTCTACAGTCATTGAGGTAGTATCGTAACGACCATAAAGCAATTCATCTTTGAATCGTGCCCACATGCTTTCGCATCTGGCGTTGTCGTGGCATCAGCCACCGGCACTGTTCATGCTTTGGAGAATACCATATTTGTTGATAGCTTTACGATATAGCTCGCTGGTATACTGGGTACCCCTGTCACTGTGAAGAATAGCTCCACGAAGCATCGGGTAAGCTTTGCAGGCATTATCTAAAGTTTGTTCGCAAAGGCTTGCTTTCATATTTATATCCATAGCAAGCCCCAATACTGCCAGATCATAGCAGTCAAAGATAGCTGAAACATACAGTTTCCCATCGGAAGCCTTTATTTCAGTCATATCGGTAATACACTTTTCAAGAGGCTTTTTAGCTGTGAAGTCTCGCTTGATCAGATCATCGGATTTGCGGGCTTCTTTATCCGCTTTGGTAATACCATTAGGCTTGCGTTTTGGTTTATGATTAAGGCCAATTTCTTCCATGACACGATAAACAGTTCTCTCACCGGGAATATGTACTCCCTCAGGCTGTTTGAGCTGTAGAGCCTGATACATACGGATTCTTCCGTAAGTGTCATTGCACTCGTCTTCGCTACAAATATCAAGCATTGCATCTGCAAGTGCCTGATATTTCCACGCTGCATCCTTTGTTTTCAGGAATTTATTGAATGCCTGTCTGGAGACATGGAGTACTTTACAATAAAAAGAAATTTTGCCCTTAATCCTGCCGTCATCCGTTTTGATTGCAATAAACATCAGTCTCTGTTTTTTGCTGACTTCCGACGGCTGGCTGCGAAAAAAGCACTTGCTTCCTCAAGGAATTCATTTTCATCCTTTAAACGGCGAATTTCCTTATCTTGCTCTTTAACCCGCTTTCTGAGTTCAATAAGCTCATCGTTAAGGGATAAAGCATTCTTGGGCGTATGGACCGCTTCATTTGCGCTGAGACGCCCCTCTTTGAAGGCTTTTATCCATGTGTACATGGTACCCTTTGGAATGTCTAACTCCCTGGCAGCTTTATGTCCTCCGATTTCCTGGGCCAGTTTTACCGCTTGTGCTTTAAACTCAGTGTCATAAGATTTTTGATTCTGTGCCATAATTTTTTCTCCTGTTCTCGTATTGATTATGATTATATATCAAAATCCTTGAGAATAGGGTGTCAACTTTTATTGTACAACACCAGAAGACGATTTGCTGAACTTGGTTCCTTACCATGCAAGACAGATAGGAAACAATGCAGCGGTAAAGGCAGCCTTGAATTTGTATTATGGAGAAGTAGATGTTCTGAGAATTGGTGATAAGCTAAACGATGAGCTGAAGGTTCCGAGAGAATATAAAGAGAAAATCAAGAATATAAAAAAATATGGAGGCATTTTTTGCTCGGCTAAAGTTAGCTGGCACAGCCTTTAAACTGGCAAAAAGCCGGAAGGGAAAAGTGACCAATCTGGATAAGTCAAATGTTTTAGAAAGTTTCCTGGATCTTACAGCCCAGGTAGTCCATGTGGGAAATTCTTCTTTAAAGATTAAAATAACTGTTATGATGGATACAGATTATAGAGAAGATACCCAGATCCAGACGGCAGAAGCTACGTTTATCTTTGTCGCCGTAGATGAAAACGGAAAACCCCATAAGATCCAGAGAGGGTAAATACGATTAAAAGTCGATAGAGAAGAAGGGCAGGAAGTTCTGTGGTGGAGCTTCTTGCCCTTTTTTTGTTAGATTCTCGTGAGCATCGCGCTGTTTAATGTGATGCCAGGCTTTTTTCAGTTCCATTCCTCAGCCAAGAGAAAATCGCGAATATTACGGTGCTTAATACCATTTCGGCTCATATCGAATTCATCAAGAGAAACAACATATTTTGGGAAGTTGTCGCGGATGTTATCGTATGCACCAAATTCGCGATTGATTGTTTCATCCGATGCCAGCAGATAAGTGACCTGAACATACAGCTTTTCACTGCGCATGCTGCATACAAAATCAATTTCTTTATCGCCTGTTTTGCCGACAGTTACTTTATAGCCGCGACGCAGCAATTCAAGATACACAATATTCTCCAAAATGAGATTGATATCGCGCATATTGCCGCCAAAGACAGCTTCACGGATGCCGTGATCAGCAATATAGTATTTCTCATTGGAGGCGAGAATTTGTTTGCCCTGTAAATCTTCACGCTTTACCTGATAGAACAAATATGCCTCGCAGCAGTATTTGATATAGTTGAGAATCGTTTCTGGAGCAACCGTGCGCTGCTCGTTTTTCAGAAACTTAGCGAGAGAGGTGGCAGAAAAGGTTGTTCCCACGTTGGCGATCACATAAGCAATGATTCGCTCTAACAAGTCAACATCCCGAATTTTATTCCGCTTTACAATGTCCTTGAGCTGGACCGAGTTGAACAGGTCATGAAGATATTGCCTGGATGGAGCGTCTGCATATTGGAGATTCGCAAGATAAGGCATACCTCCGGCAAGCAGGTACTTTTGGAAATACTGAGGGATTGTTTCATTGGGGGCAATCGAACGGTACAGCTCCATAAATTCCCCAAATGAGAATGGGTAGATGACAAACTCCACATAACGTCCGCCCAAGTAAGTTGCAAGCTCACCGGACAGCAGCTTCGCATTTGAACCAGTGATGTAGATATCACAATTCAGAGAAACGCGGAAAGAATTGATGCATTTTTCCCAATCTTTGACTTCCTGTATTTCATCAAAAAACAGATAGACTTTGCCTTTCATTGCGGCGGCTCTCTGCGTGATCTCATCATGCAAAGCACGCGCAGTTTGCAGATGAGAATAGTTCATATCTTCAAAGTTAATGGAAATAAACTGTGTTGGGCTGACACCTGACTCTGTGAGTTCCTGCTTGATCAGTTCCAACATGACCGATTTTCCGCAGCGGCGAATACCGGTCATAACTTTGATAAGATCTGATCCGATAAATGGACGAATGCGGCTCATATACAGTTCACGTTTGATCATAGATTTTAGTTCCCCTTTCCATGATTGGTCATAGTATAGCATATTTACAGCTGAATCTCAATGTTAAAAAACCAAAATTATAAGTTATAACTGATAAAAAACAAAATCCGACAAAAATATCAGTTAAACTTTATGGTATGTGCAGTGTACATATTGAGAAATAGGAATGAAAATGGTACAATATCTCTATAATTGCCGACCAATATGGAACTGATGAAAAAAGCCAGAAACGGAATGGAAAATAGTTATGGAACGATTTGAACAGATTAATGAAACCTCGTATTTATCCGTACAAAATGCACCTGTATATCGAAAAATTATGAGATGCTTTTTCCGGGAATATGAAAAAATGCATTTCCAGCTGTATAAAGAAGATATCTTTCGTCTGATGAAGGAAGATGAAGCATTTGAAGAATATTCTATGGAGCAGATGATACAGGATCTGGAAGCACTTGTAAAATGGAAAAATCTCACCCCCATACAGGATCCGGGGAAAGTGTATACGATCGCAGATTACAAAAATAAGCAGTACCGATATACTATGTCAGAGTATGCAGTTGAGATTGAGCGTCTGACGGTGCGGCTGGAAAATCTGTTTTTTGAGTCTGGAAATCTGTCAACAAACTTTTTTGTCCGTTTGGAAAAAAGCCTGGAGGAGATCCCGGATATGGAGGATGCGCCACTTCGCACTGTAAATGAATGGTGGCAGATGCTCCAGGAGGATTTTAAGCGCTTGAATCAGAATTACCAGGATTATCTAAGAGATTTTTATTCCGGAAAATCAGAAAAACTGATGAAATCACTGGAGTTTATGGTTCATAAGGATAAATTTATTAAATATCTGAACGAGTTTGTCCAGGAACTGCAGCGCCATGCCAAGAGGATGGAACAGCTGCTGGAAAAGAACAGGGAGCTTATGGAAAACCAGATCCTGGAAAAGGTAGTGCAAAGTGAACTGGATATTCCCCATGCCCTTCTAGAAACCAATGGGAGTACAGAACCCAGTATATGGGAAAATGTCTTTGGAAAATGGGACTCTTTGAGAAACTGGTTTGTGGATCATAAAGGGCAGGAATGTGAAGCGAAAAAAGTATTAAAGATCACCAACGATATTATACGAAATATCATTCAGAATGCGGCGCTGATCGTGCAGATACAGAACTGGGGGATCAGCAGAAAAGATGACTATAAAAAATTCCTGGAATTGTTTCTGGAGTGTGAAAATATAGAGGAAGCCCACAAACTTTCGGCCCATGTTTTTGGTGTTCAGCAGATAGAACATTATAAAGTCAATGTTCCAAGAGATGGTGACAGTATTAATAAAAGTGTTTATCAGGAAGATCCAGCTATGTTTCTGCTGAAACCCCATACAAGAAGCTATCGGGAACGAAAAGACAGAATCGGTTTTTCTGATAAATCACTGGAAAAAAGAGCACAGCGTGAGAATTATCTGCGGCAGGCGCACAGACAGAGAGAACTGGCGCGCCGCTATATCAAAAACGGAAAAATACGATTTGCGGATATTGAGGAAATTGTTTCAGAAGATGCAAGAGTGATTTTTTTGCAGTGGATCACACAGGCTAATATGAGTTCACAGAAGATAGGGCGGACAGAATATGGACAGGAATATCATCTGGTTAAAGGAGAAGGAACCTGTGTTATGAAATGCGAGGATGGAGATTTACGAATGCCGGATTATGTATTGGAGTTTAAGAACGCATGAATGAGATCAGAACATTAATGGAAAATTTCTGGGTCAGCAGAGACAGTGATAAAGAGACTTTTTATAAAGTAAAACGGGATATTCCTAATTTTCAGCGTTTCGTCAGAGAACAGCTGGGGTGGAAACTGATCCATACGGAAAAGCTGCTGAAACTGGAAAAGCGGCCGGCCCATGCGGAAGCGTTTATGGGGATCAGTGAATTTACGGATATCAGGGATTATTGTATTTTATGCGTGGTACTGATGTATCTGGAAGATACAGAAGAGGGAAAGCAGTTTCTTTTATCAGAGCTGATCGATTATGTAGAAACCCAGTTAAGGAATTATATGACGGTGGACTGGACTTCGTTTACCCAGAGAAAGTCGCTGGTGCGGGTATTGCAGTATATGGAACGGCTGCAGATGCTGAGAGTATATGAAGGAAAAAGTGAATCCTTCAGTCAGGAAGCCGGGCAGGAAGTCCTGTATGAAAATACCGGATATTCAAAATATTTTGCCAGCAGTTTCACAACAGATATTTCTGGCTATCAATCCTGGAAGGATTTTGAAAAAACAGATTTTGAAGAAGTTCAGGAGAACCGGGGAGCGGTACGTATTCATCGTGTATACAGACAGCTGGCAGTTTGTCCAGCGTTTTACTGGGATACATCAGATGATGCAGATGCTTTGTATCTGAAAAATCAAAGGCAGTGGGTTGGCAGATATCTGCAGGAAAATATAGGCGGCAATCTGGATATCTACCGAAATGCTGCATTTCTCACTCTTGACGGGGATGACTGTTATGGACTGGTACATCCGCGGGATGCGCAGATAGCAGAAAGCATTCTGCTGATCTGTGCCCACATTCAGGAACAAATAGAGGATGGACGACTAAAATTACAAGAAAATGAATGTATTTCTATGCCAAGGCAGATGTTTGAAGAACTTGTCATTAACTGCAGACAGCAATGGAAAGAAGCATGGAGCAAAGAATATCGTGAAATGGATAAGGACAGGCTTGTTGAGACGATCCTGAAATATATGAAAGACTGGATGCTGATTCGTTGTGAAGGCGAAATGGTTATTATATTACCAGGAGCAGGAAGACTGACCGGACAATATCCTGCAGATTACCAAGGAGGCAAAGGGGAATGAAAGAACGCTGGAAGATGAACCGGATCGGTTTTGTGAATTTCTGGTTATATGATGAAGAGGATTTTGAATTTGAAGATGGAAAGCTGCTTTTACGCGGCCAGAATGCTTCTGGAAAATCAATTACGACCCAAAGCTTCATTCCCTTTGTGTTAGATGGAGACCGTACACCCAGCCGATTAGATCCATTTGGTTCCAGTGACCGCCGGATGGAATATTATTTTCTGGGAGAAGAAGGTAAGGATGAATCTACCGGTTATCTGTTTTTAGAGTTTAAAAAGAACGGATCAGAAGAATACCGTACCATTGGGATCGGGCAAAAGGCAAAACGGGGAAAGCCTATGGATTTCTGGGGATTTGTGATCCTGGATGGGCGGCGGATCGGATATGATCTGTGGCTGTATAAAGAAGTTGGTTCCAATAAAATTCCCCGTGATAAACGGGAAATGAAAACAGAGCTGGGAGATAATAATTTCTTTACAGACAGTCAGGCGGAATATAAGAAACATGTAAATCAATATATCTTTGGTTTTCGAAAAGATGAACAGTATGAGCAGTTTATTAAACTCCTTGTAAAAGTAAGGGCACCCAAACTTTCTAAAGAATTTAAGCCTACAAAAGTTTATGACATTCTCAATGATTCCCTGCAAACTTTGACGGATGAAGACCTGCGGCCCATGGTAGATGCCATGGAAAAGATGGATGAGATCCAGGACAGCCTGGAGATGCTGAACCGTGCATTTGGCGATGTAAAGATCATCCAGAATGAATATATCCGCTACAATCAGTATATGCTGGCAAAGAAAGCATCCGGTTATCTGAATAAAAAGCAGGAAGTGGAAAAAGCACAGGAGAAACTGTCAGAACAGGAAGAAAAGCAGAAAAAAGCAGAAGAGGAACAAAGAGAAGCAGTTCAGGAGACAGAAAAACTGACAGAAGAGAAGAAATTAAAAGATACGGAGCGTAATGGGCTTCTGGATCCGGAGCTGGAAAAAGCAGACCGAAAACTGGAGAAACTAAAGGGGGAATATTCTGAGGCTGCAGAGGGAGAACAGCGTTGGAATAAAAAAATTGAAGATGGTAAAGAACGGATCTGGGAAGAGGAAAAGAACCTGAAAAAATTGCAGGAGAATCTGGAACTTCGCAGGGATTCTCTAAAAGAGCAGAGAGAAGAACTGGATGAACAACAGGAAATCTTACAATGGGATCTGCATGAAAAAGCAAAGCAGAAGATCAGTCTGGAAAAATATGAAGAAAAGGATGAGATCGCAGAGAGACTTCAAATGCTGAAACGTCAGCTGACTGAGGGAAAATCAGCACTTCAGAGATATGAAGAAATATCCGGGCAGTATGAGGAAGCAGCCAGACTGCTGGAAGAGACCAAAAAGCAGAAATTAGAAGGCGAACAGAAATTTAAAGCTGCACTGGAACAGGTCACAGACCGGATTGATGAATGGATCATGACACTTTTTCACCAGGCAGAAATATCCACACAGTGGCATCCGAAACAGGAAATCCTTCTGCAGGCAGAACAGCAGGTAAGACAGTATAGTTCTGTGGCAGATGAGACAAAAATACGGGAAAGCCTTCGCAAAGATTATGAAAGTCAGCGTCAGCTGTTTATGGATGAAAAAAGCAAGAAACAGTATCAGCGGAATCTGCAGACAGAGAACCTGAAAGAAATAGAAAAGCAGCAAAAACAGATACAGGATCAGAAAGAACTGGAGCCTGAGCGGGATAAGACAACTGTAAGATCCAGAGAAATGCTTAAAAACGCAGGTATTACCGCGATCCCGTTTTACAGAACGGTCGAATTTGCAAAGGATCTGGACGAGATATCCTGCGCAAGACTGGAGGCACAGCTGCAGACATCCGGAATGTTGGATGCACTGGTTGTGACACAGAAGGATTTTGAAAAGATCAAAGCAGATCATAAGGAATTTTTGGACGTTGTGCTGCAGGCAGAAGTATTTGGAAATAGTGATTTTTCAAAATTGACGGTCAGTGAAGAAGTGCCGGAAACTCTGAGAGAAGCGGTGTTAAAGATCCTCAGTAATATTTATGAAAAAGAAGGAACGACCCAGGGAATCTATTTTGGTGAAGATGGCAGCTTCAGACAAGGAATCTTAACTGGAAAGGCAGACAAAGAAACAGCTGAATACGTAGGATATCTGGCAAGAAAGCGTAAAAAAGAGCAAAAAATACATGAATTGCAGCAGCAGGCCGAAAGTATCCGGAAAATGATCGATGATCTGACAGGTGAGATTGAGTATGTTCAGAAATGTATGGATCAGCTGCAGGATGAATATACGAAAATTCCTGATTTTTCAAAAATCTATACAGCGATGGCAGAGAAAAACGACCGGGAGCATGAATTGGAAAGACTGGAAGGCGAATACCTGAAAAGACAGGATGAAGAAAGCCGTCTTGCTGTTCAGAAGAACCGTCAGTATCAGGAAGTCTTGAAAATATGCAAGATATTGCCATATGAAAGAAACGTGCAGGCCTATGAAGAAGCCTGGGATGCAGCGGAAGAATATGGTAAAACCTGGCAGAGCATAAAGCAGGAATTGTTTTATATACAGGCGGATCAGAGCAGCTGCATAGATAAACAGGATCAGATTGAAAGATACAGTGATGATCTGGATGAGGCTTTTGAGGAAAAGAAAAGATATAGTACAAGAGCAAAAGAATGTGAGATCCAGATCCGGCAGCTGGAGGAATATCTGAACAGTCCTGAGCTGATTGAAAAGGCAAAACGTCTGAAACAGTTGGAAATGGATCTGGATAGGATTAAGCAGAGATTAGAAGAGCTAAACAACCGTATCATAACACTGAAAGAAAGATTGAGGGGATTACAGGCAGATCTGCCGGAACAGAGAGAAAAACTGCAGCAATCAATCATAGAAGAGACGGCCCTTAGAAATTACTTTGAGGAAGAGCTGAATCTGAAAATGATAATGAACCGGGAAGGAAGAACTGTTTTTGAATGCGCCAAAGAAGCAATGAAAATATTGCGGGAAAGTGACAAAAACAGGGAACCGGCTGAATTTTTGCAGGCTTTGCATAATGTATATTTACAGCATAATGGAAGTCTTGCCAGTTACGGAACTTCCATGGAAGAATGTTTTGGTGATACAGAAAATGGAGATGCAGTGCGAAAACGAGTTCGGATCATTTCCGTCTGGAATGGAAAGAAAGTATATCTTGAAGAGTTCTACAATATTTTGAAAACAGCAATTGAAGAGACAGAACTGCTGATACAGAAAAAAGACAGGGAACTTTTTGAGGATATTCTGTCCCAGACGATCAGCCAGCAGCTTACAGACCGTATTGCAGAGAGCCGGAAGTGGACATTGGATATGTCAAAGCTTATGAAAGAGATGGACACTTCTATGGGACTTAGTTTTTCCCTGGAATGGAAACCCTGCAAGGGAGATGGGGAGAAAGAACTGGATACAGCAGAACTGGAGCAGATCCTCCTTCGAGACAGGGAACTTCTTACCATGGATGATATTGAAAAAGTGGCGGGGCATTTTAGAAGTAAGATCCGTACAGAGAAAACCAGGCTGGAAGAAGCAGGAACGATCATCAACTATATGGAATTAGTGAGAGATGCATTGGATTATCGAAAATGGTTTGCATTTCAGATGTTTTACAAACGTGGAGATGAGACCAGAAAACCGTTGACCAATGCGGCTTTCAACCGTTTCAGTGGTGGTGAGAAAGCAATGGCAATGTATGTTCCGCTGTTTGGAGCGGTAAATGCGCAGTATCAAAAGGCTGAAAATGCAGATCATCCAAGAATGATCGCATTGGATGAAGCCTTTGCTGGTGTGGATGACAGAAATATCAGCAGTATGTTTGAACTGGTAGATAAACTGGATTTTGACTATATTATGAATTCACAGGCATTGTGGGGATGTTTTGAAACGGTGAAAAAGCTTCGCATTGCAGAACTGCATCGTCCGGAAAATTCACAGGTAGTATCTGTGATCCGGTATACCTGGAATGGACATGAGAGGATACTGGATGAACAATAATGAAATGTGTGCCGCATATTTTAAAGGCCAGACAGCCTTTAGCCGATGCTTTCTGGAATTTGAAAAGAAGTGGAAATCTTACGGAAGAGTCGCAGGGATCATTATCTTAAAAAATGCTTCTGAAAAAGAGCGGAAAGCGATCGGTGGAATCATCGGGAAAACGTTTTATGAGGATACAGTGCGCTTTTCTTTTTCTGAATTTGAAAAAGGTCTGCAGCGGACGAAATTTGCTCCGGTTGATTTTGAAAAAGTGCTGGAAGCATATTGGGGCAGAAAAATCATATCCGCAAAAGAAAAACAGATAGAGGAAGAGCGCAAAAAGGCAGATTTTTTTAAAGAAGCGGAACAATATCTGACAGAATATGCAGGCTCAGATTCGATTCCTGTTTCGTGGCTGCACGAAATGATGTCAGGGAAAAGTCATGGCTATCAGATCGTGATCAGAGAGTATAAGAAAAACAGAGAACAGGCTGGAAAGCTGTTAGCTGCCGCAGGCAGAGCAATTGCAGAAGCAGATAAAATTTCAAATGGAGAAGAAAGACCACTTGCTGTATTTTCAGCAGAAATTTCCGGAAATCCCCATTATTTTGATCATGGAACAACAGCCGGGCAATTACTGGTTCATGGAATGTGTTATGGGAATGAGATGACATATCCAAAGAATGCACATCAGTGGCGGGAAGTGCTGCTCTCTTATGGGATTGTTCCGGACAATCTCTCATCCATTGTACATGTTTATGGTTTGAGGATCCAGATAAAAGGAAACTGGCATCCGGCCTATGATGCATTCTGCCAGATGCAGGAACCATATGCTGTAACAATGGAAAATCTCCAGGAACTGACTGCTGTGCAGCCGGAAGGTGACAGAGTATACATCGTAGAAAATGAAATGGTGTTCAGCTATTTGCTGAAACATTTGAAAAATACGAATATTACGTTGTTATGTACCTCCGGTCAGCTGCGCAGTGCGGCGGTGAAGCTCATTTCATTTTTAGTGGATAGCGGAGCAGAAATCTACTATAGCGGTGATATTGATCCAGACGGGATCCGGATCGCTGACAGACTTTGGAAAAAGTATGGAGATCGGATTCATATCTGGAGAATGTCAAAATGTGATTATGAGAAAAGTATTTCGGAAGAACTGCTTGGAACGATATCCCTGAAAAAACTGGAAGCTGTGGAGCATCCGATCCTTGCAAAAACAGCAGAGAGCGTGAAAAAAAGGAAAAAAGCAGGTTATCAGGAAAATATTTTGGATGATTTTCTGGCGGATCTTATAAAATGAGAAAGAATACCCTGACCAGGAGTATGGAGTCAGGGTATCATGAGTGTTTAGATTTAGATGTGAAGCTTTTTTAAAATATCGTTATATAAGATAATATAACATTTTAAAGCATTTTGGATTGTTTTAATGCTGCTGCGTTCTTCTGATTCACCAGCGTGGTTTGTGGCATTACGTTCCTGCTTTAACTGCATATGAAGCCGGATCATGATATTGATTTCGTGAAGCTAGAGGAAATAAATGAGGATTCTCTTGCAGCGATGAAGCAGCAGGCAGAGGATGTTTATCATGCGAAGGCTGCACAGGACTGGGGTGAGGGAGAATCACTGGAATCCTTCTCATACTTAGGTAATTACCTGCTTACTTCCAAAAATTCCCAGAAAAACTACTTTTTCCTGGTATACAAAGCTCAGGTGCGAAATACCTACTCTAATGAGAGCGATGCATCTTACAATGAACTCAACGATGTGTACTGGTATATCCGTTACGATGATCTTCTGACAAAGGGAGATGGAACCGTGAATGTAGATCTTACCGATTACAGCACTCCAAGCAGCCGCGTTGAGGTAGATTCCGGTGTTGACAGCGGATGGTGGAGTACAAAAACCTGGCGTTATTACGGTTACGTAAGTCTCGATGATCTTTATAAAGATGTGGTAACTTCTAATCTGGATGGTTACAACCATCAGAATCATGTGGATGGTCAGCAGGCAGCCTAATTTTGTGTATGAGGTGAATGTAAGAGCGAAAGGATATAATTTATATGATTGGAAAAGCTGAAAAATTGGAGGTGTCATTTAATATTGATAAACGAATTGATTCTGATACATATGTATATAAAGAGTTGTATGATGATTTTATAGAGGCATTTTTTTCTGGTGAACGTTGTAATGTTGAGCATGGCATAGTTTAAATGATGAGCTGTCAACTTTTTATACCATATCAGGGTTGCTTACTGAAAATCCATTGACAAATCATGAAATGATTATTATGATTTAAATGAAATTCGGCAAAATAATAAAAACGCCGAATTTCATTTAAATAATTATCATGAATTTGGATATACTGGAATTGAGGTGAGAAAGATGATAAAGACTGCACAGATTTCTAATGACCAAATGATTTTTTCAATTCAAGAACTGAAAGATAAGGGGTTTTCCTATTATAAAATCAATCAGATGGTTGACCAGGGGATCCTGATAAAATTGAATAAAAAGTATTATGAAAATGCAAATTTTGATGGTGAGGGATCAGATTTCTACTATGTCTATGCATTTGTACCAGACGGAGTAGTTTGCCTGTTGAGTGCAGCTGTGTATTATAATCTCTCTACTTATCGCCCTGATGCCATTGATGTAGCGATTCCCAGAAAAGCAAAGGTATCAACTTTACCGGATTGGCCGGAACTGAATGTATGTTATTTTACAGATGACCGATTTGATGTTGGTATCGTGACTGTAGAAGATGGGAATAACAGATTTCGTATATATAATATTGAGAAAAGTGTTGTTGACATCGTTTTCTACAGAGAAAAAATCGGAATTGAAGAAACGAAAGAAGTTCTTACAACCTATCTGCATCGGAGTGACCGTAATCTGAATAGGCTAATCAGATATGCGGAGATGCTCAAATGTGGGGATGTAATGAAAATGTACCTGGAGGTGCTGGTATGACAAATACTATATCCGTAAAGGACAGATTAAAGAAACAGGCGGTAGAAGATGGAAAGACTATGCAGGATAAGCTGATAACATATGGTTTGGAGAGAACAATATATAGATTATCTGTTTCAAATTATGTGGAGAGATTTACACTAAAGGGCGGCATTTTCTTGTATGCACTATTTGATGGAGAGTATGCTCGTGCAACAATGGATATTGATCTTTTGGCACAACGCATTCCAAATGATGCTGAAGAAATGAAGAAAGTATTTAATGACATTTTTTCTATAGAGTGCGATGATGCGTTACGATTTGATCTGAATACGCTTGTGGTTATTAATATAACTGAATTCAAGGAGTATCACGGAGTAAATGTATCCATTATGGGATATCTGGACAGAACTAAGGTTCCGGTATCAATAGATATTGGTTTTGGTGATGTGGTGTATCCTGAAAGAATGAAAATGGAGTTTCCGGTTCTGCTGGATATGGAGGTTCCGCAAGTATATGCCTATTCTATTTACTCTGTCATAGCAGAAAAGTTTGAGGCTTTTGTTTCTCTGGGCCTTGCAAATGGTAGATATAAGGATTTCTATGATATTTATGTTTTGGCTGACAGATATAATCTTAATGGTGTGGAATTAAAGAATGCGATTGTAGAGACCTTTATCCATCGAGGGACCGGTTTTGATGATATTGCAGCCTTTGATGATGATTTTACCAAGGATGAGACAAGGCAGGGAAGATGGAGAGCCTTTATCAAAAAGAAGAAAGCACTGGTGAAAGTAGAATTTGGAGAAACTATGCAATTATTAAAAGAATTATTGCTTCCTATCGTGGAATCAATTCATAACGAGAATTCCTTTGAGCATACATGGAGTAAAGAGACAAAAAGTTGGATGTAAATACATAAAATTAGTAATAGGGATTGTGCAGAGATACATGGTCCTTTTAATGACATTGCCCATGGATAGTAACCAAAGACTTATGGTGATATTAGTTGCCACAGGACCTTACTGGACAACCAGCCTGCAATCTGGTATATTAAACAGAAAGAGCCTGTTTACAGGGCATATTTAGAAAATGTATGTAAGGAGACGAAAAGACAATGGCAAATCCAGTTGTTACTATTACCATGGAAAATGGTGATGTGATGAAAGCAGAGTTATATCCGGAAGTAGCACCAAACACAGTAAATAACTTTATCAGTCTGGTAAAGAAAGGTTATTATGATGGCCTGATCTTCCACAGAGTTATCCGTGGATTTATGATCCAGGGCGGATGCCCACAGGGAACAGGCATGGGCGGCCCAGGTTACAGCATTAAAGGTGAGTTCAGCCAGAACGGTGTAAAGAACGACTTAAAGCATACAGAAGGCGTTTTATCTATGGCAAGATCCATGATGCCAAACTCTGCTGGTTCCCAGTTCTTTATTATGCATAAGGATGCACCTCATCTGGATGGCGCATATGCAGCATTTGGAAAGATCACAGAAGGAATGAACATCGTAGATAAGATCGCAAATGAGCGCACTGATTATTCTGACCGCCCATTAAAGGAACAGAAGATCAAATCTATGACTGTAGATACCTTTGGAGTAGAATATCCGGAGCCAGAGAAGTGCTGATAGCTGACAGCTCATGTACCGGAAAAGTCAGAAAAATGATTTCTTCAGGAGATAGGATCGTATGAAACAGGAGCGGACTCTTTTTATAGAAGGAAAAAAACATACGCTTCTTATATCCGATGAATTGCAGGCCCTTTTGGAGGCGAAAGCTTCTGGAAGGGCTGTTTTAGGTTGTCTGGATGCAGGAGCACAAAATGATGGGAAAACAGAATTTAAGGGAATACCTTATGTGATCCCTTCTATGGAGTATGCAACAGAGGAACTTGTGGAGTTGATCCTGCGCCGCCATCTGGGGCTTCCGTGGCTGATTGATGAAACAGATCAGCTGCGCATCCGGGAACTGGTAAAAGAAGATGCAGAAAGTATACCGGAAGAAGAGTATGGGAAGGAAGAAGAGATATTCAGAGATCCGGCCAAGCTGGAAGTGTATATAAAGAACCAGTATGGATTTTATGAATATGGAACCTGGGCTGTGCTGAAGAAAAGAGAAAAAAAAGCGCCGGTTCAAAATAAAGCCGGACAAAACGCTGCAGTGGCAGCAGAAATGCAGGATAAGCTGATCGGTATAGCAGGTGTCAGCAATCCGGATCTTCCAGAAGCGGCACTACAGGCGCTGTCGGCACTTCCAGATGATTTATACTGGCTGGAACTGGGGTACCATATTTTTAAGCCTTTCAGGAAAAACGGTTATGCGAAAGAAGCAGTAAGTGCCATTCTTTCCTATTCCCATGAAGTATTGTCAGCCAGACTCTGTGCATGGATCGAGGAAACAAACAAGGCCTCCTGCGCACTGGCAGAAAGCCTTGGAATGGATGTTGTAAAAGTTATTTCTGACCAAACAGCCAGCAAATGGCCCGGAGTGTATCTTCTGTATGCTGAGAGGATGCGATAACAGCCAGATAAGGAGACTGGATCGTGGCACCGGTCATATCAGCAAAATCAGTTGAATCCAGTGAAATGGCCGCAGCTTCAGACTGTCCGTTTTTATTGTCAGTATAGAGGAAAAGGCCTTCTTTTTCGGCACGTTCCTTCAGATCTTCCGGTAAAAAATCACTCAGATTGAGAAATGCCCCCTGAGATTCATAGTGTTTTAAGGTTTCTGGATCTGCAATCATGATATCCAGGTTACCACCTGCTGACAGAGCTGCGATCTTTGCCATACTGGCATAGGAATATTCGGAAGACTGAGTTTCATCTGTATTGACGAATAGACCGGAATTGATCTCGATCAGGTCCTTTTTTCCGCAGCCAAGGGCTTCTTTCAGATTGCTTTCTAATGGGTCCATAGAAGAATTACTGCCGGAATAGTCATTAACAACAGCCAATGTAAGACGGGTGGTAAAAGTTTGGCGGTAGATACTGCTGCCTACTACCCATAACAGAACAAAAACAAATAAAATTGCGATCATATGAAATTTATAATATTCAAAAATATACCAGATCTTATCTTTGGCGGACATCTTTTTTAATTTTTCAAGTTCACTTTTCAAGCTTCTTTTCAGTTCCATAATGTGTTCAGTTCCTTTCAGAAAGGCACCTGCTTTCTGTGTGCCGATTACGTTATAGTATAACTGAAAAACCAGACACCTGCAACTCTTCATTTTTTTTCAAGTTCAGTTTTAGGGGCAGTTTTTCTGCTTTGCCAGGTCAGATTTTGCAGTAAAAGGATATGGGCAATTGGAATAAGGGACTTCCTTGATCAGGCTAAATGTGGTAAGATATAATATACAGTTCAGGAAAGATGAGGATAAAATATGTTACAGGGACTTTTTAATTATGATAATCCGGTCTGGCGCTTTATAGGAAAGCTGGGAGACCTGATACTTTTGAATCTTTTGTGGCTGATCTGCTGTATTCCGGTATTTACTGCAGGAGCAGCAACCACAGCCGTATATTATGTTACTTTAAAACTGGTGCGGGATGAAGATGATTCCACGATCCGATCCTTTTTCCGCTCTTTTTTCCAGAACTTCAAGCAGGCTACAGCCATCTGGCTTTTACTCCTTGTGGCAGGAGCGCTGGTTGCTTTTGATCTTTGGTTTATTTTAGGGGGAGCAGCTGCAGCAGGTATTGCCATGACTTTTCCATCTGCTGTAAAGACAGTACTTACAGCGATCTTAGGCGGTATGACGTTGATCCTGCTATTTATTGTCACCTATGTATTCCCTCTTCAGGCAAGATTTTATAATACCATCAGACGCACGCTGATGAATGCGATTTTTATGTCTGTGCGTCACCTGATTCAGACCATTGCCATGCTGGCAGTAGATGGAATGCTGTTGGTGGGCGTCTATTTTGCACTGTTTATGGTGCCTCAGGCTGCCATGCTGTTGCTGCTTTTTGGATTTCCACTGATCGCATTTGTAAATTCCTACTTCCTTACAGCTATTTTCAAAAATTATATTCCAAAAGAAGAGGAAACAGATCATACCAGCGGTCTTTCACCTTTATTAGATGAAAACAACAAAGAGATTGAGGATGCCATCCAGAGCTTAAAAAGCAAGTAATAATAATAGAACACGATCATATATAAGAGGGCCGGTGGGCCCTCTTAATGTTTTTTAATACTTTTTTAATGTTTTCACTCTTGAAAATCATGTAAAATTATTGTATACAATATTATGTATTACAAATGTTTTACGGATTGCCAGGCAGTCCGGCAGTATCAATGAATCGAGAAAAAGGGGACAGCAGCTATGATCACACATTTACGCCTTAAAGCATATGGAAAGATAAATCTGGCGTTGGATGTACTGGGAAGAAGAGATAACGGGTATCATGATGTGCGCATGATCATGCAGACCGTAGGACTTCATGACCGTATTGAACTTTACAGGACAAAAGAGCCTGGGATCCGCTTAGAGACCAATCTGTTCTATCTTCCAAATAATGAACAGAATCTGGCTTACCGGGCGGCAGCTCTTTTAATGGAAGAGTTCTCAGTTAAAGAAGGTGTTTCCATACAGCTTAAAAAGTTCATTCCCGTATCAGCAGGAATGGCGGGGGGAAGTACTGATGCAGCAGCCGTCCTTTTTGGAGTCAATAAAATGTTTGGCCTGGGCCTGAGTACAAAAGAACTGATGGAGCGGGGGGTAAAGCTGGGGGCAGACATTCCCTACTGCCTGATGCGTGGAACTGCCCTTTCCGAAGGAATCGGTGAAGAATTAACGCCTCTTCCCCAGATCCCTCAGTGTCAGGTGCTGATCGCCAAGCCTGGGATCAGTGTTTCTACGAAAGTAGTATACGAAAGCCTGGATGCGATGGAATTAAAACCAGAAGATCACCCGGATATAGATGGTATGTTAGCTGCCATTGACCGGAAAAATATCCATGAAATAGCCGGAAAATTTGGAAATGTACTGGAACTTGTTACAGCAGGAAAGTATCCTGTGATTGGTGAGATTGAGCAGGTGATGAAAGAAGAAGGCGCTGTTAACGCTATGATGAGCGGAAGCGGTCCTACGGTATTTGGGCTGTTTACCAATCCTCAGGCAGCTCAGAATGCCTATGAAAAGCTTCGTTATGGTGACGCTTCCAAACTGGCAAAACAGGTATATCTTACGAATTTTTTTAATGTGAAACGTACCCGGCAAAATGCGGATGAGACATAAATAAAATACAGATAAAATACAGAAAGGAATGGTCTTAAGATGGAAAATAATTTTAAAGTCAATATGAACGAATACTTGCCTCTTCGTGATGTTGTATTTAACACATTGCGTCAGGCTATTTTAAAGGGAGAACTGGCTCCGGGAGAAAGACTGATGGAAATCCAGCTGGCAGAAAAATTAGGTGTAAGCCGCACACCGATCCGTGAAGCGATCCGTAAGCTGGAACTGGAAGGCCTGGTTCTTATGATCCCTCGAAAAGGCGCCGAAGTTGCCAAGATCTCTGAAAAAAGCCTTCGTGATGTTCTGGAAGTACGTCGGTCCCTGGAAGAACTGGCCATCGAGCTGGCATGCCAGAGAATGACAGATGAAGAGATCAAACAGTTAGGCGAACGCCAGAATGACTTTAAGAATGCCATTCATAAGGGGAATGCCATGAACATTGCCGAGACTGATGAAGCATTCCATGATGTGATCTATCTGGGAACAGGAAATGATAAACTGGTGCAGATCTTAAATAATTTAAGAGAGCAGATGTATCGTTATCGCCTGGAATACATCAAAGATGAGGACAAGCGTCAGATCTTAGTTGTAGAGCATGAACACATTTTAACGGCTATTAAGGCCCGCAATATTGCAGAGGCAAAGAATGCGGCCAGAGAACATATTGATAATCAGGAGATCACGGTTTCTAAGAACATCAAAGAGCAGGAAGATGTGATGCCTGTGCGGGGCCGTGGAAGAAGATAAAGGGGAAATGTACTCTTGGAAAAAAGGAGAAGATAAGATGGAAGAAAAGACTTTCAAAGAACGTTATCTTGCAGGTGAGATCGAATTTGAAGAGATCGACCGTTATATCAGCCGCTGGAACAACAGTGATGATGAGCGCACACTGGCTGTTTATCTGGGATTAAATGCAGATGAAGAAGATGTCTGGATCGACGAAAGCGACGAGGCTCTTATGGAGATGTTAGACAAGCAGAAAGCCTAAACCTTCTGCTTGAAAAGCTGTTTTGCAGCATCTAAAAGTCCAAGATGCAGTTCCGGTCTTGGCGCAGTTTCAAAGACAAGGGAATATCCATCAGAGGATGTTTCTTTTATAGCAGGATCCGGATCTGTAAAACAGAGACCGGGATAGAGGACGCACCACCAGTTGCGTCCTTTTCCTTTACCTATGGTAATGCGGGCTGCGTCATAATAACCGCAGGGAAAGAAGGCATTTCCATATATTTTTGCGGGAAAATGGTCATGGCTCAGACTAAGGTTTACATCTGCTTCACAGCCGGAATGTGCCAGTACCTGCTTTGCCTCAAGAATGACCTCATTTTTGTGGGAAAGGAGCCAGGAAGCCAGTTTTGTTTTAGAAGGATCGTCAGGAGCATTTTCGCGGATATAGGAGAGAACCTGATCCCGCACTTTTAATTTCAGTTCCTGGTCTGTTTTTGAGTTGCTTTCAGCTAAAATATGAAAGCGCAGTACATATGGGGAAATACGGCTGGCGTCGGCCTCCTGTTTACAGGTATTGGCAGAGACTGCAATGAGAAAAGCGGTAAAAAAGCAGGCAAGTGAACAAAAAAGCCATTTACGGCAGTAAGATACAGGTTTCATAAGCATAACTTCCTTTCAACTTTCTATTTGTATTTATTGCCACATATGCTATACTGTAAACGGTAAAATTTGAGAAAAGAAAGATTTCTGAAAAAGAAATGGTATAAGGGAGATATAAAAATGGAAAGAAAAACAGCAGCAGTCATTTTTGGCGGACAGTCATCAGAACATGAAGTTTCCTGCATGTCTGCAGCAAATGTGATCGACCGCATCAACAAAGAAAAATATGATCTGCTTCTTATTGGTATTACATTAGACGGACACTGGATCAAGACAGATTCTGTAGAAGACATCAGAAGCGGTGAATGGAGAAAGGGCAATGTATCAGCAGTGATCCTTCCGGATGCAACGAAAAAATGTGCGTTTCTTATGGACGGAGATAAAGTAACAGAAGTAAAACTTGATCTTGTTTTCCCGGTTCTTCATGGACTTCACGGCGAAGACGGAACCATTCAGGGCCTTCTGGAACTGGCAAAGATCCCATATGTAGGCTGCGGTGTATTAGCATCCGCAGTTGGTATGGATAAATTGTATACAAAGATCATTGTAAATAATCTGGGTATCCGCCAGGCTGATTATGAGCCTGTTATGAGCGAGCAGCTGGCAGATATGGATGCTGTAGCAGCACGCATTGAAAATCATTTTGCATATCCGGTATTTATCAAACCTTCCAATGCAGGTTCTTCCAAAGGCGTCAGCAAGGCAGAAAACAGAGCAGAACTGGAAGCAGGTTTAAAAGAGGCTGCAAAGCATGACAGAAAGATCCTGGTAGAAGAAACCATTATCGGCCGTGAGATCGAATGTGCTGTATTTGGCGGCGGAAAAGAAGAAGTAGTGGCTTCTGGCGTAGGAGAGATCCTGGCAGCAGCAGATTTTTATGATTTCGATGCAAAGTATTACAATGCAGAGTCCAAGACTGTAACTGACCCGGTACTTCCAGGCAATGCAACAGAAGAAGTAAGAAAAGCAGCAGTGGCTATTTTCAAGGCAGTAGACGGATACGGACTTTCCCGTGTAGACTTTTTTGTAAAGGAAAATGGAGAAGTAGTATTTAATGAGATCAATACAATGCCTGGATTTACTGCCATCAGTATGTATCCGATGCTCTGGGAAGCAAGAGGCATTAATAAAGAAGAACTGGTGGATAAACTGATGAGCCATGCTCTGGAGCGTTTCTGATCAGAGCAGGATAGGTTTATGTTCTCTCGAAGTCTTTCCTGCACCTGCTTTTGCAGCTGATTTTCCGCCAGCCGCACCCGAATTTCATCAATGTACGCACCGCGTACGCCTCAGAAATTTGGGCACAACTGACAAAAAATCATCTTGCAAAATCAGGCACAAAAAGATTCCGAGAGAATATGTTTAAAGAAAAGAGGAATAACATGACAAAAGATGTACTGATCACCATCCGCGGTGTCCATACTATGGACGAAGAGGACAATGATGTGGAGATGATCGTCCGGGGAGATTATTACCAGAAAAACGGGAAACACTATATTCTCTATGAAGAACTCCTGGAAGGTTTTAAAGAACCGGTAAAAAATATCATCAAGATCACGCCTACCTCAATGGATATTACCAAAAAGGGGACAGCCATTACCCACATGCTGTTTGAAAAGAACCGGAAAAATGTATCCTGTTACAGTACACCTTTTGGTGAAATGGTAGTGGGAATACAGGCAAATCATTTTGCTGTGGATGAGCAGCCGGACAGCCTGAAAGTGAATGTGGATTATGCCCTGGATATTAATTATGAGCATATGTCAGACTGCCGCATCCTGGTGGATGTGCAGTCCTGTCAATAAATAAAAAAGCCAGACCCTCGATCAGGTCTGGCTTTTTACGCCCCATCTTATGCATCTTTACGGAATCTTGCAAAAAATCCCTTTTTCTTTGGAGGAGTTGGAATAGCACCTCCGCGCACACTCTTGATCTGAGTGATGTAGATACCGCTTAAAACAACCTTGGCTTCTGTTTTAACAGGAAGGCATTCAAACACTCTTGCATCAGCGATCAGAGTAACGATCTTTGGTCCGATCTTTGCTTTTACAACCGGAACCTTGGTCCAGCGCATGTACTTTGGAGTCTGGTCAACTACCATTTTTGGAAGACCTGCCTGAGTCAGCTTCAGTTTCTTCTTATCAATAACCAGAAGAGACACGGTCTGAGCGGTGGCATCTAACATCTGCTGCTGTTCTAACTGGCGTTTCTGAAGTTTATTTCCAAGGAAATACAGGATAGCCAGGATGATAGCTGCAATGATGAGGATCACCAGCAGTATGTTTAAAACGGTATTTAACATAAGGTATACCTCCGAACTGTAGTATAGTTCCCGTGGGCTTGATTGGACATGCCCCAAGACATTCTAATATAGTATATCATTTATAATAAAAAAAAGCAAGAAAAATTCTTGACACCTTGACAAATGTATGTTATTATGGAGAGTGCATTATTGTGGCGTCGTGGGCTTATTGCGCCCATTTGCTGACGCCCGATTACCGAGAACGACAGCAGCGGAAAAAAGGATGAAAAAAGAAAGAAAAATCCTTTCAAACCGCTGCAACCAAATAAGAAAACAGGGGTGAAACGTCAATGGAGAAAAGCAGAATACGTCCGGTACCGGCCGGGAAAAGCGTAAGAATGAGCTATTCAAGGCAGAAGGAAGTCCTTCAGATGCCTAACCTGATCGAGATTCAGAAAGACTCCTACCAGTGGTTCTTAGATGAAGGACTGAAGGAAGCGTTTGCTGATATCTCTCCTATCGCGGATTTTGCAGGACATTTAAGTCTGGAATTCGTTGACTTTACATTATGCAGAGATGATATCAAGTATACCATCGAAGAGTGTAAAGAACGGGATGCTACTTACGCCGCACCGCTTAAGGTAAAGGTCAGACTGTACAATAAAGACAAAGATGAAATGAATGAACATGAGATATTTATGGGTGATCTGCCTCTGATGACAGATACCGGTTCATTTGTGATTAACGGTGCAGAACGTGTTATCGTCAGCCAGCTTGTACGTTCCCCTGGTATTTACTACGGGATCGGACATGATAAGGTAGGTAAAGAGCTGTTTACATGTACGGTTATCCCAAACCGTGGTGCATGGCTGGAATATGAAACTGATTCCAACGATGTATTTTATGTTCGTGTAGACAGAACCCGTAAAGTACCGGTTACTGTACTGATCCGTGCTTTAGGCTATGGAACCAACGCAGAGATCTTAGATCTGTTTGGTGAGGAGCCAAAGCTGCTTGCAAGCTTTGGAAAAGATACATCTGATAATTATCAGGATGGTCTGTTGGAACTGTATAAGAAGATCCGCCCAGGCGAGCCGCTGTCTGTAGACAGTGCTGAAAGTCTGTTAAACAGCATGTTCTTCGATCCTAGGAGATATGACCTGGCAAAAGTCGGACGTTATAAATTCAATAAGAAGCTGTCCTTTAAGTTCCGTCTGAACGGACAGGTACTGGCAGAAGATGTAGTAGATACCACAACTGGTGAGATCATTGCAGAAGCTGGTACAAAGTTAGATAAAGAATCCGCTATGAAGGTTCAGAACTCTGCTGTTCCTTTTGTATGGGTAGAGGGAATCAACAGAAAGCAGAAAGTTCTTTCCAATATGATGGTTGAACTTGGCGCTTATGTTTCCTTTGATCCGGAAGAGGTTGGTGTTTCTGAATTAGTATATTATCCGGCTCTGGCTCCGATCCTGGAAAAAGCAGGTGACGACGAAGAGATGCTCAAGGAAGAAATCAGAAGAAATATCCATGATCTGATCCCGAAGCACATTACAAAGGAAGATATCTTAGCTTCCATCAACTACAACATGCATCTGGAAGAGCAGGTTGGTACATCTGATGATATCGACCACTTAGGCAACCGTCGTATCCGTGCCGTAGGTGAACTGCTTCAGAACCAGTACCGTATCGGTCTGTCCCGTATGGAGCGTGTTGTAAGAGAACGTATGACAACTCAGGATGTAGATGGCATTACACCACAGTCCCTGATCAACATCAAACCTGTTACAGCTGCTGTAAAGGAATTCTTCGGATCTTCCCAGCTGTCCCAGTTCATGGATCAGAACAACCCGCTGTCAGAACTGACACATAAGAGACGTTTGTCTGCCTTAGGTCCTGGCGGTCTGTCAAGAGATCGTGCCGGATTCGAGGTACGAGATGTACACTATACACATTATGGCCGTATGTGCCCAATCGAGACCCCTGAAGGTCCTAACATCGGTTTGATCAACTCCCTTGCAAGTTATGCAAGAGTAAATCAGTATGGCTTTATTGAAGCACCTTACCGTGTGGTAGATAAGACAGACGCAGCTAATCCAAAGGTTACTGACGAAGTTGTATATCTGACTGCAGACGAAGAGGACAACTTCATCGTAGCACAGGCGAATGAGCCGTTGGATGAAGATGGTCACTTTGTTCATAATAATGTATCCGGACGTTTCCGTACAGAGACTTCTGAGTTCAGAAAGAGCACCATCGACCTGATGGACGTTTCTCCTAAGATGGTATTCTCTGTTGCGACTGCTATGATCCCATTCCTTCAGAACGACGATGCGAACCGTGCGCTGATGGGATCCAACATGCAGCGTCAGGCTGTGCCGCTGTTAAGTACAGAGGCTCCTGTAGTAGGTACCGGTATTGAAGGCAAAGCTGCCGTTGACTCCGGTGTTTGTGTTGTTGCAAAGAACGCAGGTGTTGTTGAGCGTTCCGCTTCCAACGAGATCATCATTAAGAGAGACTCTGATGGAAACCGTGATGTATATCACCTGACCAAGTTTAAGAGAAGCAACCAGAGCAACTGCTACAACCAGAAACCAATTGTTTATAAGAATGATCACGTAGAAGCCGGTGAGGTTATCGCAGACGGTCCTTCCACCTGCAACGGCGAGATCGCCCTTGGTAAGAACCCGCTGATCGGATTCATGACCTGGGAAGGTTACAACTACGAGGATGCGGTTCTTCTTTCTGAGCGTCTGGTACGTGATGATGTTTATACATCTGTTCATATTGAAGAATACGAGGCAGAAGCACGTGATACCAAGTTAGGACCGGAAGAGATCACCCGTGACGTACCTGGTGTTGGTGAAGATGCATTAAAGGATCTGGATGAACGTGGTATCATCCGTATCGGTGCGGAAGTCCGTGCCGGAGATATCCTGGTAGGAAAGGTTACTCCAAAGGGAGAAACAGAACTGACTGCTGAAGAGAGACTGTTAAGAGCTATCTTCGGTGAGAAAGCAAGAGAAGTACGTGATACTTCCTTAAAGGTACCGCATGGTGCTTACGGTATCATCGTAGACGCAAAGGTATTCACAAGAGAAAATGGTGATGAACTTGCACCGGGTGTAAACCAGACTGTTCGTATCTACATTGCCCAGAAACGTAAGATCTCTGTTGGTGATAAGATGGCTGGACGTCATGGTAACAAGGGTGTTGTTTCCCGTGTACTTCCTGTAGAAGATATGCCATTCCTTCCAAACGGCCGTCCTCTGGACATCGTACTGAACCCACTGGGCGTACCTTCCCGTATGAACATCGGACAGGTGCTGGAGATCCACTTAAGCCTTGCAGCTAAGGCACTTGGATTCAATGTTTCTACTCCTATCTTCGATGGCGCAAACGAGAATGATATCCAGGATACTCTGGAACTTGCAAACGACTATGTAAATACTCCATGGGAAGAGTTTGAAGCTAAATATAAAGATACTTTAAGACCTGAGGTAATGGATTATCTTGGTTCCCACTTAGAGCACAGAAAGCTCTGGGAAGGCGTACCGATCAGCCGTGATGGTAAAGTACGTCTTCGTGATGGACGTACCGGCGAATACTTCGACGGCGCAGTAACCATCGGACACATGCATTACCTGAAACTGCATCATCTGGTAGATGATAAGATCCATGCACGTTCTACCGGTCCTTACTCCCTGGTTACACAGCAGCCTCTGGGTGGTAAAGCTCAGTTCGGCGGACAGCGTTTCGGAGAGATGGAGGTTTGGGCTCTGGAGGCATATGGTGCTTCCTACACCCTGCAGGAGATCATGACTGTTAAGTCTGACGACGTAGTTGGCCGTGTTAAGACATACGAGGCTATCATCAAAGGCGAGAATATCCCTGAGCCAGGCGTTCCGGAATCCTTCAAGGTACTTCTGAAAGAAATGCAGTCCCTGGGTCTGGATGTTCAGGTTCAGAGAGAAGATGGTACAGAAGTAGAGATGACAGAGAGCATCGACTACGGCGATACAGAACTGCGCGCTATGCTGGAAGGCGACCGTCATTACAATGACAGAGAGTCTTACTCCAATTACGGATATCAGGAGCAGGAATTCAAGAATAATGAGCTTGTGAATGTAGAATCTGATTCCAAGGAAACAAACGACGATTATACAGATGATCTGTATGACGCATATACAGATGACAGTGAGAACGAATAATAGAAGGGAGTATAAGCTCATGCCGGAAACAACAAATGAAACTTATCATCCAATGGCGTTTGATGCCATTAAAATAGGTCTGGCTTCCCCTGAAAAGATCCGCTCCTGGACACACAGAACTCCGGAGCCTGCAGATAAGCCAAGCAAGCAGTGGAAAGAATGGTGGGAGCAGGGTGCAATGCGCAACCGTATGCCTGAGCCTGCAGGCGCTCCTTCTAAGGAGTGGAAAGACTGGTGGGATCACGGCGTTGTAAAGAAGCCTGAGACCATTAACTACAGAACTTTAAAACCTGAGAAAGACGGACTTTTCTGTGAAAGAATCTTTGGACCGAGCAAGGACTGGGAGTGCCACTGCGGAAAGTACAAGAAGATCCGTTATAAAGGCGTGATCTGTGATCGCTGCGGCGTTGAAGTTACCAAGTCCAGCGTCAGAAGAGAGCGTATGGGACGTATTGAGCTTGCTGCTCCTGTTTCCCATATCTGGTACTTCAAGGGAATCCCAAGCCGTATGGGTCTGATCCTTGATATTTCTCCAAGAACTCTGGAGAAAGTTCTGTACTTTGCTTCTTATGTTGTACTGGATCCAGGCGTAACAAGCCTTCAGTACAAGCAGGTATTATCTGAAAAGGAATACCGTGAAGAAGTAGAAAAATATGGCAGCAGCACTGCATTCCGTGTAGGAATGGGTGCTGAGGCGATCCAGGAGCTGTTAAAAGCAATCGACCTGGAAAAAGATTCTGCTGAGTTAAGAAAGCAGCTGATCGATGCAAGCGGCCAGAAACGTGCAAGGATCATCAAGCGTCTGGAAGTTGTAGAGGCATTCTTAAGCTCCGGAAACCGCCCTGAATGGATGATCATGGATGTTATTCCTGTTATCCCGCCGGATATCCGTCCTATGGTACAGCTGGACGGAGGACGTTTTGCAACCAGTGACTTAAACGACTTATACAGAAGAATCATCAACCGTAATAACCGTCTGGCAAGACTGTTAGAGCTTGGCGCTCCGGATATCATTGTCCGCAACGAAAAGCGTATGCTTCAGGAAGCAGTTGATGCCCTGATCGACAATGGCCGCCGCGGCCGTCCTGTAACAGGACCTGGAAACCGTGCTCTTAAGTCTCTTTCCGATATGTTAAAGGGTAAGCAGGGACGTTTCCGTCAGAACCTGTTAGGTAAGCGTGTTGACTATTCTGGACGTTCCGTTATCGTTGTTGGTCCTGAATTAAAGATCTATCAGTGCGGTCTGCCAAAAGAAATGGCGATCGAGCTGTTCAAGCCATTCGTAATGAAAGAGTTAGTAGCAAACGGTACTGCTCACAACATTAAGAATGCAAAGAAGATGGTTGAAAAGCTTCAGACAGAAGTATGGGATGTTCTGGAAGATGTTATTAAAGAGCATCCGGTTATGTTAAACCGTGCTCCTACACTGCACAGACTTGGTATCCAGGCATTTGAGCCGATCCTGGTAGAAGGTAAAGCGATTAAGCTGCATCCACTTGTTTGTACCGCGTTCAACGCCGACTTCGACGGTGACCAGATGGCAGTTCATCTTCCTCTGTCCGTAGAAGCACAGGCAGAGTGCCGTTTTCTTCTGTTAAGCCCGAACAACCTGTTAAAGCCTTCTGATGGTGGTCCTGTAGCCGTTCCTTCACAGGATATGGTACTTGGTATCTACTATCTGACCCAGGAGCGTCCTGGCGCTAAGGGCGAAGGCATGATCTTCAAGAGTGTAAACGAAGCAATCCTGGCTTATGAGAACCAGGAGGCAACTCTGCACTCAAGAGTTAAGGTAAGAGTTTCCAAGACAATGCCGGATGGCACTGTTAAGACTGGTGTGATCGAGTCCACCATCGGACGTTTTATCTTCAACGAGATCATTCCTCAGGACTTAGGCTTTGTAGACAGAAGCATTCCTGAAAATGAGCTGAAACTGGAAGTTGACTTCCATGTAGCTAAGAAGCAGTTAAAGCAGATCCTTGAAAAAGTTATCAATGTACACGGCGCTACCCAGACTGCTGTTACACTGGATGATATCAAGGCAATTGGTTACAAGTTCTCTACCAGAGCAGCTATGACCGTATCTATTTCTGATATGACCGTACCTGCAAGCAAGCCGAAGCTGATCGCTGATGCTCAGGCAACAGTAGACCACATTGCAAAGAACTACCGCCGCGGTCTTATTACCGAGGAAGAACGTTATAAAGAGGTTATTGAAACCTGGAAGACCACCGATGATCAGCTGACTCATGACCTGTTAACTGGTCTTGATAAGTACAACAACATCTTCATGATGGCTGACTCTGGTGCGCGAGGATCTGATAAGCAGATCAAACAGCTGGCCGGTATGCGAGGACTGATGGCAGATACAACTGGTCATACCATCGAACTTCCTATTAAGTCCAACTTCCGTGAAGGTCTTGACGTACTGGAGTACTTCATCTCCGCTCATGGTGCACGTAAAGGTCTGTCCGATACCGCTCTTCGTACTGCGGACTCTGGTTATCTGACCAGACGACTGGTAGACGTATCTCAGGATCTGATCATCCGTGAGGTTGACTGCTGTGAAGGCAAAGAGATCCCTTACATGGAGATTAAGGCTTTCATGGATGGAAACGAAGTGATCGAAGATCTGGAAGAGAGAATCACAGGACGTTATATCGCTGAGACGATTACTGATCCGGATACAGGTGAAGTAGTGATCAAGGCTAATCATATGTGTACACCAAAACGTGCTGCAGCTGTTATGAAGGTTCTGAACAAGTTAGGACGCAAGTCTGTTAAGATCCGTACCGTATTAAGCTGTAAGTCCCACATTGGTGTGTGTGCAAAGTGCTACGGCGCAAACATGGCAACCGGACAGCCTGTACAGGTTGGTGAAGCTGTTGGTATCATCGCAGCTCAGTCTATCGGTGAGCCTGGTACACAGCTGACCATGCGTACATTCCATACCGGTGGTGTTGCCGGCGGCGATATTACACAGGGTCTTCCTCGTGTCGAGGAGCTTTTTGAGGCACGTAAGCCAAAGGGTCTTGCGATCATCACCGAATTCGGCGGTGTTGTTGATATCAAGGATACCAAGAAGAAACGTGAGATCACAGTTACAGATATGGAAAGCGGTAATTCCAAGACCTATCTGATCCCATACGGATCCAGAATCAAGGTTATGGAAGGACAGGTTCTGGAAGCTGGTGATGAGCTGACAGAAGGTAGTGTAAATCCGCATGATATCTTAAAGATCAAGGGCGTTCGTGCTGTACAGGATTACATGATCCAGGAAGTTCAGCGTGTATACCGTCTCCAGGGTGTTGAGATCAACGATAAGCACATCGAAATGATCGTACACCAGATGTTAAAGAAGATCCGCATTGAAGAGAGCGGCGACAGCAATGTTCTCCCAGGTGTATCTATGGATGTTCTTGACTTCAACGAGATGAATGAAGAACTGATCGCTCAGGGCAAACAGCCTGCAGAAGGCAAGCAGGTAATGCTTGGTATCACCAAGGCATCTCTTGCAACAGATTCCTTCTTATCAGCAGCATCCTTCCAGGAGACCACGAAGGTTCTGACAGAGGCTGCTATTAATGGTAAGGTTGACCACCTGATCGGTATCAAGGAGAACGTAATCATCGGTAAGCCAATTCCTGCTGGTACAGGTATGAAGCGTTACCGTAATGTAAAACTGGATACAGATGACAGACTTCTTACAGAAGATGATGAAATCTCCGTATTAGAGGATGATGATATCGCATCTGATGCAGCAGAAGATTCTGAGATCTCTGAGGACAATGTAGCAGAAGAAGTTCTGGACATGGACGAGACCGAGGATGCAGAAGATGCATTTGAGGATACAGATGAAACAGAAGAATAAAATATAGAAGCTGATTTGTAAAAGAATCAGATCTGAGGACGCAGGTGTCCGGCTGTATAGGCGGATTCCCTGCGTCCTTTTTGCATGCACTCTGCATCAGCATCCAAAGCTTTCTTATGAAGAAAAAAATACTACGGCATACCTGGTTTCCAGTTTAAAGGAGCTGGGGATTACGGCTGCTCATCATCATCATCCGGCCTTTGATGTAGATGAAGATGTTCTGTTCCACGGTACCGGCATTTATGTACAGTTTGCATTGGATTATCTGAATGCATAATGTTACTGTACACGGGTAGGCACTTTTGGAACCGAAAGTGCCGTACGATAACGTAGTGGCAGCGGGAATTTGCCGTATTGAAATGTTCAACGTGCTTTTGACCCTAAATCTTCGCAAGGCTGAACTGTAGCAAAATATTTAAAAAATCCTCTTGACAGATTATTTCCCCATGCTATAATAAAAAGGTGTGTGCAAAGTGCTTAGCTCTTTGCATAACAACAAGCTGAAAGACACAGCAACCAACAGTCAATATCACAGGAGGTGAAAAGGATGCCAACATTTAACCAGTTAGTAAGAAAGGGAAGACAGACCAGCGCAAAGAAGTCTACTGCACCAGCTCTGCAGAAGGGTTACAACTCTTTACAGAAGAAAGCAACAGACGTATCTGCACCACAGAAGCGTGGCGTTTGTACCGCTGTTAAGACTGCTACCCCTAAGAAACCTAACTCTGCACTTAGAAAGATCGCCAGAGTACGTCTTTCCAATGGTATCGAAGTAACAAGCTACATCCCAGGAGAAGGTCACAACCTTCAGGAGCACAGCGTTGTTCTGATCCGTGGAGGAAGAGTAAAGGACCTGCCAGGTACCAGATATCATATCGTAAGAGGTACACTGGATACAGCAGGTGTTGCTAACAGAAAGCAGGCTCGTTCCAAATACGGCGCTAAGAGACCAAAAGACAAAAAGTAATTAAAATTTAAAACTGGAATCACTAACAGCAGTAAAGTGACTGCAGTCAGTAAATACTGAACTGCTTTGTTGTGCCGGATTGTGATATTGAACCTGTGGTTGCAGGAAATATATTGACCGAGCACGAACACATTTTATGGAAACATGTGAGTACCGACGAGTTAATGTAAACCTGCCAAGGATATGAAATCCAAGGCAGCATATTAAGGAGGGAAGTAACGTGCCACGTAAAGGACATACTCAGAAGAGAGACGTTCTGGCAGACCCAATCTACAACAATAAGGTTGTAACCAAGCTGATCAACAACATCATGTTAGACGGCAAGAAGGGTGTTGCACAGAAAATTGTATACGGCGCTTTTGACCGTGTTGCTGAGACAACAGGAAAAGACGCTATTGAAGTATTTGAAGAAGCAATGAACAACATCATGCCAGTTCTGGAAGTTAAGGCAAAACGTATCGGTGGTGCTACCTATCAGGTACCGATCGAAGTTAAGCCAGAAAGAAGACAGGCTCTTGGACTTCGCTGGATCACTCTGTACTCCCGTAAGAGAGGCGAGAAGACTCAGATCGAGAGACTGGCAAACGAGATCATGGATGCAGCTAACAACACTGGCGCATCTGTAAAGAAGAAAGAAGATATGCATAAGATGGCAGAAGCAAATAAGGCATTTGCTCACTACCGCTTCTAATTGCAGGTTTCCTTTTTTCACTATTTTAAGGAGGAAAATCCCTTGGCTGGAAGAGAATATCCATTGGAGAGAACCAGAAATATCGGAATCATGGCTCATATTGATGCTGGTAAGACCACATTGACCGAGCGTATTCTGTATTACACTGGTGTAAACTATAAAATCGGTGATACTCATGAAGGTACTGCTACCATGGACTGGATGGCCCAGGAGCAGGAAAGAGGTATTACTATTACTTCCGCTGCTACTACCTGCCATTGGACTCTGCAGGATCACTGCAAGCCAAAGGCTGGTGCTTTAGAGCATCGTATCAATATCATTGATACCCCTGGACACGTTGACTTTACCGTTGAGGTTGAGCGTTCTCTGCGTGTACTGGATGGTGCTGTCGGCGTTTTCTGCGCAAAGGGCGGTGTTGAACCACAGTCCGAGAACGTATGGCGTCAGGCTGACACATACAATGTACCTCGTATGGCATTCATCAACAAGATGGACATCCTTGGTGCAAACTTCTACGGCGCAGTAGAGCAGATCAAGACCCGTCTGGGCAAGAACCCGATTGTTTTACAGCTGCCAATCGGCAAGGAAGATGAATTCAAGGGAATCATCGACCTGTTTGAAATGGATGCTTACATCTACAATGATGATAAGGGTGAAGATGTTACCATCTGTGAGATCCCTGAAGACATGAAGGATGATGCTGAATTATATCACACCGAGTTAGTAGAGAAGATCTGCGAGCTGGATGATGATCTGATGATGCAGTATCTGGAAGGTGAAGAGCCATCTGTAGATGATTTAAAGAAAGCATTAAGAAAGGCAACCTGTGAGTGTACAGCAATTCCTGTATGCTGTGGTTCCGCTTATCGTAACAAGGGCGTTCAGAAGCTTCTGGATGCAATCCTTGAATATATGCCTGCACCAACCGATATCCCATCTATCAAGGGTGTGGATCTGGAAGGCAACGAAGTAGTACGTCATTCTTCTGATGATGAGCCATTTGCAGCTCTTGCATTTAAGATTATGACTGACCCATTCGTTGGTAAGCTGGCTTATTTCCGTGTTTACTCTGGTTCTTTAGCATCTGGTTCTTATGTACTGAATGCTACAAAGGATAAGAAGGAGCGTGTAGGACGTATCCTTCAGATGCATGCAAACAAGAGACACGAACTTGATCGTGTATACTCTGGTGATATTGCAGCAGCTGTTGGTTTCAAGAATACAACTACTGGTGATACCATCTGTGATGAGCAGCATCCAGTAATTCTTGAATCCATGGAATTCCCAGAGCCAGTTATCGATATCGCTATCGAGCCTAAGACAAAAGCAAGCCAGGATAAGATGGGCGATGCTCTTGTAAAGCTGGCAGAAGAAGATCCTACTTTCCGTGTTCGTACCGACGAAGAAACTGGTCAGACCATTATCTCCGGTATGGGCGAGTTACATCTGGACATCATCGTAGACCGTCTGCTGCGTGAATTCAACGTAGAGGCTAACGTAGGTGCTCCTCAGGTAGCTTATAAGGAAACCTTTACTAAGGCTGTTGATGTAGACAGCAAGTATGCTAAGCAGTCCGGTGGCCGTGGACAGTACGGACATTGTAAAGTTCACTTCACACCAATGGATCCAAACGCAGAAGAGACCTTCAAGTTCACTTCTTCCGTTGTTGGTGGTGCTATTCCTAAGGAATATATCCCAGCAGTTGGCGAAGGTATTGAAGAGGCTGCTAAGACCGGTATCCTTGGCGGATTCCCAGTACTGGGTGTATGCGCTGATGTATATGATGGTTCTTACCATGAAGTCGACTCTTCTGAAATGGCATTCCACATTGCTGGATCTATGGCATTCAAGGATGCTATGGCAAAGGGCAATCCAGTTCTTCTTGAGCCTATCATGAAGGTTGAAGTTACCATGCCAGAAGAATACATGGGTGATGTAATCGGTGATATCAACTCCCGTCGTGGCCGTATCGAAGGTATGGAAGATATCGGCGGTGGTAAGATGGTTAAGGCATATGTTCCGCTGTCTGAGATGTTCGGTTACTCCACAGACCTGCGTTCCAGAACTCAGGGTCGTGGTAACTACTCTATGTTCTTCGAGAAATATGAGCAGGTTCCAAAGAACGTTCAGGAGAAAGTTCTTGCTGATCATAAGAAATAATTGTGCATAGAAAATGCAAACAATAACAGAGATCTTCTCCTGGTAATCTGCCAGGGGAGGACTCTGTATAAAATCTAAAAAAGGCTTGTAAATCAAGGTGAAATATCATATAATGGTTGATAGCCTGACATTAACTATATTAGCCCCACACATATACAGGGGCACAAATTAAGGAGGACGTTATAAAATGGCTAAAGCTAAGTTTGAAAGAACTAAACCTCATTGTAACATTGGTACCATCGGACACGTTGACCATGGTAAAACTACTCTGACCGCTGCTATTACCAAGGTTCTGGCAGAAAGAGTTGCAGGAAACGCAAAGGTAGATTTCGAGAATATCGATAAGGCTCCAGAAGAGAGAGAGCGTGGTATCACCATCTCTACTGCACACGTTGAGTATCAGACTGAGAAGAGACACTATGCACACGTTGACTGCCCAGGACATGCTGACTACGTTAAGAACATGATCACTGGTGCTGCTCAGATGGACGGAGCTATCCTTGTTGTAGCTGCTACTGATGGTGTTATGGCTCAGACAAGAGAGCACATCCTTCTGTCCCGTCAGGTAGGTGTACCTTACATCGTAGTATTCATGAACAAGTGTGATATGGTAGACGATCCTGAGTTACTTGAATTAGTAGACATGGAAATCCGTGAACTGCTGAACGAGTATGAGTTCCCAGGCGATGATACTCCTATCATCCAGGGTTCCGCTCTGAAGGCTCTGGAAGATCCAAACGGCCCATGGGGCGACAAGATCATGGAACTGATGGATGCAGTTGATAGCTGGATTCCAGATCCTGTTCGTGAAACAGATAAGCCTTTCCTGATGCCTGTAGAGGACGTATTCACCATTACTGGTCGTGGTACTGTTGCTACTGGTAGAGTAGAGCGTGGTACTCTGAACCTGAACGACGAAGTTGAGATCGTTGGTATTCATGAAGATACCCGTAAGACTGTTGTAACCGGTATCGAGATGTTCCGTAAGCTCCTTGACAGCGCTGAGGCTGGTGATAACATCGGTGCTCTGCTGCGTGGTGTTCAGAGAACTGAGATCGAGCGTGGACAGTGTCTGTGCAAGCCAGGTTCTGTACATTGCCATCACAAATTTACCGCTCAGGTTTACGTTCTGACTAAGGACGAGGGCGGCCGTCATACACCTTTCTTCAACAACTATCGTCCACAGTTCTACTTCAGAACAACTGACGTAACTGGCGTTTGCGAGTTACCAGCTGGTACTGAGATGTGTATGCCTGGCGATAACGTAGAAATGACCGTTGAACTGATCCATCCAGTAGCTATGGAGCAGGGACTTCGTTTCGCTATCCGTGAAGGCGGACGTACTGTAGGTTCTGGTAGAGTTGTATCTATCATCGAATAATTTTACAGATTTTATATATAAGTAATACAACATGTCTGAATGGACATTATGCTCAAACGATTTTGCTCCCGGAAGTAATTCCGGGAGCTTTTTTCATATAGCGGAGAGAAATGCACTCCCGGAGTTTTTTATGTAAAATCAACTACAGAAAGACTTTGAGAGCACATAGAAAGGTAGGAGGATCTTTCATGTACGAAAAAATGATAGCGGTGACCAACCGTCACCTGGTTTTGGAAGAACCAGAAGATAAAGCTGTTGATACAGGGGCAGAATGGAGTGAAGCATATATAAGACAGTTAGAATATATTGCTTCCTTACACCCAAAGGCCATGGTACTGCGGGAAAAAGATCTGTCAGAAGAGAAATATGAAGAACTGGCAAAAGTGGTCATTCCATTGTGCCAACAGGCTGAAACAACGTTGATCCTTCACCGTTTTACAAAAGCAGCAGAGCATTTAGGTTATCACAAACTGCACCTGCCTCTTGACATGCTGAAAACAATGGGACGTCCTGCAGGACTTACTCTTCTAGGGACTTCCATTCATTCTGTAGAGGACGCAAAAGCGGCAGAGTCCCTGGGGGCAGATTATTTATTTGCAGGAAATATATTTGAAACAGACTGCAAAAAGGGTCTGCCGGGAAGAGGTCTGGAATTTCTTGAAAGAGTATGTAAAGAAGTGACAATTCCTGTTTATGCCATCGGCGGCATAACAAAAGAAAAAATGCCCCGGATCCTTGAGACCGGGGCAGCAGGCGGCTGCATGATGTCAGGTTTTATGCAGCTGAAAAATCACGAAAATGATTGTTGAAATATTGTTTTTACAACGTAAATAGTGGCGCTGCTTTTATTTTATAGACAACACCTGCATATTTGCTAACTGAGCAATTTTGGTCTCATCCATAAGTGACAGCTGGTTGATCAGTTCCATATGGTAGGTACCAAGACCTTTTGCGGCATAGGCGTATTCACCGGCGCAGTCCAGCGTGAGAGCAGCCAGGATGCAGGCATCGAGAGCATAGGTAACAGCCAGATAAGTACCTGTGATGCAGGTAAGCATACAGCCTGTGCCGGTTACTTTGGCCATGTTGGGAGAGCCGTTATAAATGGTGTATACTGAATCATTTTTAGGGGAAGCGATAATATCTACTTCACCTGTGACCATAACTACAGCGCCGGTCTCTTTCGCAAGCTCTTTGGCAATATGAGCCATAGAGTGAACGGTATCTGGATCTTTTGCAGTTACAGCATCAGCCGCACTTACATCCACGCCAGTACCATGAAAGGCAGTTCCTGCCATAGCACGTATCTCAGAGCCATTGCCCTTGATAACAGCTGGCTCACATTTTTTTATAAAACGTTTTGCAAGTTCCATGCGGAAAGAGCTGCATGTGATCCCTACCAGGTCGATCACAGAGGCTCTTTTTGCGTTTTCATCAACATTTATTCTTTTGATAGCTTTTCCAGCCAGGAACATGGACTCAGCTCTTGCATCAGTGATATTTCCAAGGCTGACAGTAAGGGCGGCGGCGCTGGCTGAAATATCTGCTACTTCCACCGGGTGTTCGGCCATAATAGGGCGGCCGCCAAGGGCAAGGACTGCATTGGCGCAGTCATTGATCACAATGGGATGGGTGATGCAGTGGATCAGCGGCGCCAGGCCATAAAGTTTACTGCGGGCTCCTTCTAAATGGTAATAGATTTCTTGTTTGTCTGGATCTGTGATGGTCATAAAGAAAACTCCTTTACTTTAAATTTATAAGGATATAGATATGCATAACAGAAAACGCTGTGGCAGAACCATGCAGGCTTGTCACAGCGTTTGTTTTACCATTGCGTATCATGCACATCAGGCATGTTTCTTATTTGTATTCCAGTATACCACTGCTATTGCAACAAAGGCAACGAGAACAATATATTTAATGCTTCCTGCTACAGGGCCAGGTTCAGCAATGAACTGTTTTACAGCGACAGTAGAAGCCAGATATCCGATAAAACCTAAAAATGCGATTCCCAGGGAGTCATTCACAACAGTATCTGTATTATTGTAGACCTGAGAGCCTAAAGCAGCCTGGAATGTGGATAACATATGGGCTTTCTGTAAATGTTTTAAGAAGATAAAGGCAAGGCTTCCGCCGATCAGTGTACCTGCGATAAAGGATGGTACATAGAAGAACCAGGTAAGACCTGTACGTCCCCAGATCAGAGTCATGACCGGATAGGAAACAATTGCGCCGATGATGCCGGTTCCGATCACTTCACCGATGAATGCGCAGACCAGTTTACCTTTGGAAAGGCGGTAGAGCAGACCGGAAAGGAAAGCACCGAATACAGCACCGGTCAAAGCCAGAGGCGGGATCCCCATACATACCATGCGGATGATGCCGATGGCCAGAGCACACACAAATGCGTACCAGGGACCAAGCATGACTGCACAGGTCACATTGATGAAATGAGCCATAGGGCACATACCTTCTACACGAAGGATGGGGGATATAACAACTCCCAGTGCCACCATCATGGCGAGAAATACCAGTTTTGTTACGTGAGTTTTTGATGTTTTCATTTTTCTCCTCTTTTCTGCTGTGTAAAGAGGGCTTTCCATGCAAAAGTTTATCAGTTTCTGCCGCAGCTATATGCAAAATTGGGTAATAAAAAACGCACCTGCGGCGCGTTGATATAGTCCTGTTAAAAATAGACATAGCGATGGCGCCGACTAACAGCTGTAATTGGCGGTCGATGCTCACTAGCATCCTCTCAATCCGAAACACGGAGTCCCATCGCATTTCTTTTGTACGCAGTGTCAGGGCGCTCCCCCTCACACCGTCTCAGCCATTGGCAGATACAAAAGGTCTAAAAATATTATAAACGGACAGAAAAAAATGTCAATAGCTGAATTGTTACAGTTCAGCCTTGCATCTTCTTGCCCGCTTACAGCGGACAAGAAGCTTTGGGCGTCTGCCTTATGAAGATTTAATGCCAAAAGCACTTATGAAAACAAGTTTTCAACGTACTTTTGTCCCTAAATCTTCGCAAGGCTGAACTGTAACGCTGAATTAAGATAATGTAATAAAAATGTAATTGAAAATATAAGTTAGATTATGTATGATGTAGGCTGTAATAAAACGATGCTGGTCATATGTTACAGTTCAGCCTTGCAGCTTCTTGCCCGCTTGCAGCGGACAAGAAGCTTTGGGCGTCAGCCTTATGAAGATTTAGTGCCAAAAGCACTTATGAAAACAAGTTTTCAACGTACTTTTGTCCCTAAATCTTCGCAAGGCTGAACTGTAACGGTCATATTGGGATAAATAGCAGCATAAAATGGACAGAATATGGGAGGCAGAAAGAATGAGAAAATATAAAGGTTCAAAAGGAGCAGGGCTTACAGGCCTTTTATGTGCAGCAGCACTGTTTCTAGGAACAGGCATTTTAGCGATGGGAACTAGCGCTTTTGATGCACTGGCAGCGGAAGTTTCCGGGCAGATCGCATCCTGTAAAATAACAGATGATAAACAGAATGTTGAGATTGCTTTTAACAGCAGCGGCAGTACAGAGGGAACGGATGGCAAAGTTTATGTATTTGAGCAGTCTGCTTATGAAGATGACCTTGGAAGCCGCAGCGATTATCTTACTTCGTCGGATGCAACTGGTTCCACTACAGTTACGGTCCCTTTTAAATGTAATGATGGATCTGACCGCCTTTACAGTAAATTTGTGCTGGCAGTGAAAGAAAACGGAGCTTACAAAGCAGTCAGCGAGCACCATTATATTACAAATCCGGAGGTCGTGGCAAAGAATACAGATGCATTTAAGGAACCCCTTACTAAAAAGGGCCTGAATATTGAGCTGAACATGTTAGATGATGCCTTTGATCTAGGTGTTAAATATGTTACTACCAATATTGCAGTATCCAGATTGATGGGTTCAGGGATTGATTTCCAGTATGAAGGCAAAACATATCATTTCAATAAGGGAATTGTAGAAGACTATGACAAGATCATCAGTGCTTATTCAGGAAAGGGAATGGTTGTAAACGCTATTCTTTTAAATGACTGGAGTGATTCTACTTCCAATTTGTTTATTCCTGGAGTGGAGAAAACATCCAGCGCATATTATTATATGTTTAATGCTACCAATGAAGCAGGATTTGAACAGCTGAAGGCCATTTCTGCATTCCTGGCAGACCATTACAGCGGCAAAAATGCTAATTATGGTAAAGTTTCCAACTGGATCATTGGAAATGAAATTGAAAACCAGGAATGGAATTATATGGGTCCCATGGATCTGACTAATTATGTAAAAACCTATGAAAAGGCATTCCGCGTATGCTACACAGCTATTAAGAGCACCAATGCAAATGACCGTGTATATCTTTCCCTTGGTTATAACTGGATGAATGAAATGGACGGAAAGTTAAAATATGGCGGCAAAGAGATTATAGACAGTTTTAACTCAATTGCAAATAATCAGGGACAGATGGAGTGGGGACTTGCATATCATCCATATCCATGCCCGTTGGCAGATCCAGTATTCTGGGATGACGCAGAGACAACAGGCCTGGTCAAAAACGACTTTAACTCACCGGTTATTAATTTTGCCAACTTAAATGTGCTGACTGATTATTTCTGCCAGGATACATTAAAGACACCATCCGGCCATGTTCGCCATATTATCCTTACAGAACAGGGATTCACTGCTTACAGTCCTACCAGAGGAGATGTTCCAGAGCTTCAGGCAGCTGCTTTTGCTTATTCCTATTATCTGGTAGACAGCAACCCATATATTGATGCCTATACTTTAAGCCGTCAGGTGGATGCTCCTTCTGAAGCAAAGAATGGCCTGAAATTAGGCTTATGGGAGTGTGATATGAGCAAACCAAACCTGATCGAAGCCACTAAGCGGAGAAAAATCTGGCAGGTATTCAGGGATATTGATAAGAAGAACGCTACGTTAGAAGCAAGCGAATTTGCAAAATCCCTGATCGGTATTAATAAATGGTCTGATGTAGTTCCAAACTTTAAATGGAAAAATCTGGAAAAATAATGGAAGGCTGAACAGCTGCACAATAATAAAAATGTCCTTTGGCCATTTTATAAGTCAAAACACTGCAGGAGAAAATCTTCTGCAGTGTTTTTTGTGTACTAGGAAATTCGTTATAGTTCAGCCTTGCATCTTCTTGTATAAAGACAAATATTGCAATATGTACTAGACAAGCGGACAAAAAAGGAATAAAATGTAAGCTGACTTTTAACAAAAACAGAACTGTTTTATGCAGAAAAAGATACAGGAAGGAAAAAGAAAATGGGGTTGATCATACAGAAGTTCGGAGGTACATCTGTAGCAGATGCAGAGCGGCTTCGCAATGTAGCGAAGATCATCACTGATACCTATAAAGCAGGCAACCAGGTGGTAGCGGTGCTTTCTGCACAGGGAGATACTACGGATGATTTAATTGAAAAGGCAAAAGAAATCAATCCGGAGGGTTCCAACCGGGAAATGGATATGCTGTTATCCACAGGAGAGCAGATCTCTGTTGCACTTTGCGCTATGGCTATTGAGGCACTGGGCTATCCGGTGGTTTCTCTTACTGGCTGGCAGGCTGGAGTGCTTACAGATACAGCAGCAAAAAATGCACGAATTAAAAAAATCGATACAGAGCGTCTGGAAGCAGAACTGGATCAGAAGCGCATTGTGATCGTTACAGGTTTTCAGGGTGTAGACAGAAATCAGAATATTACCACTTTAGGAAGAGGCGGATCCGATACTTCTGCAGTTGCACTTGCAGCAGCGCTGGAAGCAGATCTTTGTCAGATCTATACAGATGTGGATGGTGTATACACAGCCGACCCAAGACATGTAAAGGGAGCCAGAAAGCTGGACGAAGTTACTTATAATGAAATGCTGGAACTGGCAACGTTAGGAGCCCAGGTTCTCCACAACCGTTCTGTGGAACTGGCAAAGAAATATAATGTAAAACTGGAAGTTTTATCCAGCTTTACCGGTCATCCGGGTACAAAGGTGAAAGGGGTAGCAAAACGAATGGAAAAGACAGCAGTCAGCAGTGTAGCAAAAGATAAAGATATTGCAAGGATCGCACTGGTAGGAGTACCAAATGAAGTGGGAACTTCTTTTAAAGTATTCTCTTTGCTGGCACAGAATCATATTAATGTAGATATTATCCTTCAGGGGATCGGTCATGAAGAAGGGAAAGATATCTGCTTTACAGTAGCAGAAGGAGATTTGAAGAAAGCAGCAGAATTGCTGGAATCTCATAAGGATGAGCTGCGCTTTACAAGACTGGAGACCAATGCTGATATTGCCAAGGTTTCTGTTGTTGGTTCTGGTATGATCAACAATCCAGGTGTTGCAGCAAAGCTGTTTGAGGCACTGTATGATGCTCATATCAATATTAATATGATCTCTACCAGTGAGATCAAGATCTCTGTACTGGTGGATAAGAAGGATGCAGACAGAGCCGTTCAGGCCGTTCATGATAAGTTTTTTGCGTTTTAAGTAAGCTGTATAACAGCTATTTGGTTATAAAGAAAGGAGCCGTTGTAAAACACAGCCTCTATTTTTCTGTATCCGTTGTCTGCACAGCTTCTCGTTACATCTGTGCGTTCAGCTCGGACTGAAGTCCGTTCTGCCCGTACAGATGTCTCGAAGAGGCAGAACAACTGGATTACAGAAAATCGCTGCTATATTTTGCAACAGCCCCTTTACTTTTTATTAAAAAATGGATACAATATAAAATATACAAATTAATTTGGATAGAGTATTTAGAAGATCAAAGAGGAGAAGGATATGTATACCTGTGCAAAATGTAATGTTTTAGCCTGCGCGTCAGATGATCCTGCGCTGCGGGAAAAGATGCCTAAAAACTGTCCCATGCGGGAAAAAGAAAAAATGGGCGGCGCTTTAGAAAAATATGGGTTGGAAGAGAACCATGAATTTTATGTAAAATCTTCTTCTATTGAGGGAGAAGGATATTGCCAGTGGCCAAGATTAAAAGAAACAGTGGAATTTTGTAAAAAAATGGGATATAAGAAAATAGGACTGGCATTTTGTAAGGGACTTCGTAAAGAGGCACGTATTGTGGCAGATCTTTTTACAGAGCACGGATTTGATGTGGTATCTGTGATCTGTAAGACAGGCGGTTTTCCGAAAGAAACAGCAGGCATTCCCAAAGAAGGAAAAATCCATGCAGATGCCTTTGAGCCAATGTGCAATCCCATCGCCCAGGCAGAATTTTTAAATTCACAGGAAACCGAATTTAATATTGCACTGGGACTTTGCGTGGGACATGATTCTATGTTTTATAAATATTCAAAACCTATGGTGACTACGCTGGTTGCCAAAGACCGTGTGCTGGCACATAATCCATGTGGTGCTATTTACTGCGCAGAAGGATATTTTAAGAAAAAACTGCAGTAATATGTCTGGTCGGATGTTTGATGCAGTATGGCAGTGGTGTGCCTGAAAGCGGGCAGCAAAGGCACATTGCGAATCTTGTTTGACAGGCAGAAAGGGAAAGACAGAATGGAATATATCGGGAATAAAAAGAAACAAGGCAGTATTGTAGAACTTCTCCGTGATGAGATACTGGCGGGAAATATACCAGACGGCAGTGAGATGACCCAGAATGAACTGGCAGAAAGTCTGGGAGTATCCCGGATGCCGGTAAGAGAAGCGTTGATCCTGTTAGAATATCAGGGGCTGATCGATCGTCTGCCTAATAATCATGTACGGGTAGCTTCTTTTACAGAAGCTTATTTTCATCATATTTTAAAAACAGGTGCCGGGCTGGAAAAAGAATTTTTGCAGAATCTGGATGAGGAAGAGCTAAAAGCCCTTCCGGAAGAGGAATTGAATTTTCACCGTGCAATCTGGAGAAATTATCCCTATAGCTTATCAAGAAAAAATCTGGAAACGATAACGGAGATTTACTTATATTTTGTGATTTCCAGGCGTAATCCGGAAGGTGTATGGGGAAGGAAAGCAGAAAAAACAGAAGAAGAGATCCTGTTAGAAAAAAGCATAGGAAACTGGAAGTCAGGAAAGAAAGAAGATGGAGCCAGACAGCTGGAGGAATATTTTGAAAAAATGGCAGTAAAGCTGGAAGCTATGCATGAAGGGAAATAGACAAAAAACAGCCGGTCAGCCATAAAGACCTGGTAAAAGAAGGGATTAAAAAGTATGGTTACATTAAAACCAATTAAATTGCTGCCTGCAAGAGAACGGGTGGCTTCTGCGCTGCGCAAGGCTATTATCTCAAAGCAGATAACAGAGGGAGAAGTGATTACACTGGAATCCACAGCACAGCAGTTAGGTGTATCTGTTACACCGGTGCGGGAGGCATTTCAGATACTGGCAAGAGATGGACTTATTGATTTAAGGCAGAACAAAGGAGCAACTGTTCTGGGATTAAATGAGACAACGATCCGGGAACACTATGAAATAAGAGCGGCGCTGGAAAGTGCAGCCTGTGTGTTATGTTGCCAGAAAAAGGCGGACCTTTCTGCAATACGAAACTGTGTGGAAATGGCAGATGAGGCACTGGAACGAAGAGATTCAGGCAGTTATTCTAACTATAACCAGTCATTCCACTATGAGATCTGGACAGCAGCAGGAAATGAAAAGCTGAAGACAATGTTGTCTGAGATGTGGAATGGTCTTTCCATGGGATTAAAATCTACAGAAGAAGAATATGCTCGCAATTCTCAGGCAGAACACAGACAGATCCTGGCAGCTCTGGAAAGTCAGGGTCCGAAGCTTGCAGGGGAGAAAATGGTGGCTCACATTATGCGAAGCATGAATGATGTTCTTACCCGTTATTAGTAGAATAACTAGTAAAACGTTGTATTATAAAAAACATACAATAAAATATCAAAAAGAGTATGCAGAACGCCGAATTGTTAAATGACCATTGACAATCAAGGTGTTCTGTTTTATTATAAAAACATGAAATGGATACATTATTAAATATCAAATATAAAATATCAAATAATGATCCAGGACAGCAGCTGCAAAACATACGTGCTCTGGCTGGCATCTTCTTGTCCGCTGCGAGCGGTCAAGAAGATGCCAGGCTGAACTGTAACTAAACGGACATGCCTGCTGACGCAGGCATCACCATTCATGAAAGCCGATTGCTCCGCACCTTTGGTGCTCCCGCAATCGTCGCCAGCATTCGCAATCCGCGCTATCGCGCTCCTTGCTCATACCGGCTTGCCCGTCCGATACCCGTGAATTCGCTCATGCAAGCATGGCTCATTCGCGGCTGCCGTCCGGGACTTTCATAGTAAATGAATAAGGTTCATACAGTTTTATAAAACCAAAGGGGGAGTTTATGAGTCCATCAACTATAACCATCCTTTTTCTCCTGTTTGCGATCGTAATGTTCGTATTGGAGAAAATCCCGCTGGGGGTAACTTCCATGATCGTTTGTGTAGGTCTGGTCGTTACCGGGGTCCTGGATGCGAAGACGGCATTTGCCGGTTTTATTGACAGCAATGTAATTCTCTTTGTAGCAATGTTTATTGTAGGCGGCGCATTTTTTGAAACAGGTATGGCTAATAAGATCGGTGGTATTGTTACAAAATTTGCCAAATCAGAAAGAATGCTGATCGCGGCTGTTATGATCATCGTAGGTGTGATGAGCGGCGTTCTTTCAAACACAGGTACAGCGGCAGTACTGATCCCGGTTGTGATCGGTATTGCAGCAAAATCAGGCTATTCACGTTCCAGGCTTCTGATGCCGTTGGTATTTGCAGCAGCTATGGGAGCTGATCCGAGAGCAGTGCTGATGGCCTGCGTCATCGGTGGTTCCTGTGCATATGCAACACCTATCGGTATGCCGGCAAATACCATGGTACTTGGAGCCGGCGGCTACAGCTTTTTGGATTATACGAAATCAGGACTGCCCCTTATTTTTATCGCAACTGCAGTCAGTATGATCCTTTTACCCATTGCATTTCCATTTTTTCCGTAAATGAGATGGTGGAACAGTTAATAAACCATGAATACACATTACTTATATTTTAAGGAGGATATGAAATGAGCAGAACAGAACAGGTAGAGCAGCTTACCAATTATATGGCGCACTTTGTTGCCCATATCGGTAAGAAATTGCCGGATGACATTATTGCCAAGTTAGATGAACTGGCAGAAAAGGAAGACAGCCCATTATCAAAAGTAATTTATCAGACCATGAAGCGTAATCAGGATCTGGCAGTAAAATTAAATCGTCCTTCTTGCCAGGATACCGGTGTACTGCAGTTCTGGGTAAAATGCGGAACCAGATTCCCGCTGATCGATGATCTGGAAGCGTTATTAAAGGAAGCTGTAGTAAGAGCAACTGTGGACGCACCTCTTCGTCACAACAGCGTAGAAACTTTTGATGAGTACAACACAGGAAAGAACGTTGGTAAGGGAACGCCTACTGTATTCTGGGATATTGTTCCAAACAGCGACAAATGTGAGATCTATGCTTACATGGCAGGCGGCGGCTGTACACTTCCTGGAAAAGCAATGGTATTAATGCCAGGCGCAGGTTATGAAGGAGTTACGCGTTTCGTACTGGATGTTATGACTTCTTATGGCTTAAATGCATGTCCGCCACTGTTAGTAGGTGTCGGAGTAGCTACTTCTGTAGAGACAGCAGCTCTGCTTTCTAAGAAAGCCCTGATGCGTCCTTTAGGCAGCCACAATGAAAATGAGAGAGCTGCAAGTATGGAGAAGCTTCTGGAAGACGGAATCAATGAGATCGGCCTTGGACCGCAGGGTATGGGAGGAAAGTACTCTGTAATGGGCGTACATATTGAAAATACAGCAAGACATCCATCTACCATTGGTGTAGCTGTCAATGTGGGATGCTGGTCTCATCGTCGCGGCCATATTATTTTTGATAAGGACCTTAACTATACAATTACAACTCATTCGGGGGTGACTTTATAATGTTAGAGATCAAAGATGGAAAGAAAATTTTAACAACACCAATCAGTGACGAAGATTTAAAAGATATCCATATCGGTGACATTATTTACTTAAATGGTAATTTAACTACCTGCCGTGATGTGGCTCACCGCCGTCTGGTAGAAGAACACAGACCATTGCCTGTAGATGTAAGAAATAATGCGATTTTCCATGCAGGTCCCATCATCCGTCCTTTAGGGGATGACAAGTTTGAAATGGTTTCTGTAGGTCCTACCACAAGTATGCGTATGGAAAAATTTGAGAAGGAATTTGTAGAGCAGACTGGTGTAAAAGTGATCGTAGGAAAAGGCGGCATGGGACCAAATACGGAATATGCCTGCAAGAATTTCAAGGCGATCCATTGTGTGTTCCCTGCTGGAAATGCAGTGGTAGCTGCAACTGAGGTAGAAGGGATCGTCCGTGCAGAGTGGCGTGATCTGGGAATGCCGGAAACTTTGTGGAATTGCCGTGTGAAGGAATTCGGACCGCTGATCGTATCCATTGACACAGAAGGAAGAAACCTGTTTGAAGAAAACAAGGTTGTGTTTAATGAACGGAAGGAAAAGGTTTACGAAGAGATCTGCAAACATGTAAGCTTTATTAAATAAGGATCAGCAAAAGATCATATAAAGAAAAGAGAAAGTCCTGTCGTATAGGCAGGGCTTTTTCAAATTTCAGGAAAAGAAGCATCTTAAAATTTATTAATAAACAACTTTAATAAAAGGAAATGCTTGCCATTTGACAAAAAAATCACTATAATATAAACGGCAATATTTCTGTATTTTATAAGAAAGCATTGTTTTTATGTGCTTTCCGCTAAATACTGTAAACTTAAGAATGATGGAGGACTGGAAAATGAGTAATTCAGCACAAACTTCAGCAAGCAGCCGTATAGCAGCCCTGCTTGATGAGAACAGTTTTGTTGAAGTCGGAGCCTATATTGCGGCGAGAAATACTGACTTTAACATGACTGAGCAGGAAACACCGGCTGACGGTGTAGTTACCGGCTACGGTACCATCGGCGGATGCCTGGTATATGTATACAGCCAGGATGCTGCTGTACTGGGCGGTTCCATGGGTGAGATGCATGCAAAGAAGATCTGCAACATCTACTCTATGGCTATGAAGATGGGAGCACCTGTGATCGGTCTGGTAGACTGTGCAGGACTGCGTCTTCAGGAAGCAACTGACGCACTGGATGGATTTGGAAAGCTGTATTTAAGCCAGACAATGGCATCTGGAGTGATTCCTCAGATTATGGCAATTTTCGGTACCTGCGGCGGCGGTATGGCTGTTAGTGCAGGTATGGCAGATTTCACTTTCATGGAAGATACTTCTGCAAAACTGTTTGTCAATTCCCCAAATGCTCTGGAGGGCAACTATAAGGCAAAATGTGATACTTCTTCTGCTAAGTTCCAGTCAGAAGAATCCGGTCTGGTTGATTTTGCAGGTGATGAAGCCTCTGTATTATCTCAGATCCGCACACTGGTATCTATTCTGCCTTCTAATAATGAAGAAGATCTGTCTGAAGTTGACTGCACAGATGATTTAAACCGTATGTGCACTGGTATCGAAGGATATACCGGAGATACTGCAGCAGCTTTACAGATGATCTCTGATAATAACTTCTTTATGGAAGTTAAGAAGAACTACGGTGCTTCTATGGTAACTGGATTTATCCGTTTAAACGGAAGCACAGTTGGCTGTGTGGCTAACCGCAGCGAAGTTTATGAGAATGGTGAGAAAGTACAGACCTTAGAGGCAGCTCTTTGCGGAAAAGGCTGTGAGAAGGCAGCTGACTTCATCAATTTCTGTGATGCATTCAGCATTCCTGTTCTGACTCTGGTAAATGTAAATGGATACCGTGCAACTATGTGCAGCGAAAGAAAGATCGCTAAGTTAGCAGCTAAGCTGACCTATGCATATGCAGATGCGACTGTACCGAAGGTAACAGTTGTTGTTAAGAATGCATTAGGCAGTGCGGGTCTTACTATGGGCAGCAAGAGCCTGGGCGCAGACATCGTTTACGCTTGGCCAAATGCAGTGATCGGTACCATGGATCCGGCAGAAGCTGTTAAGATCATGTACGCAAAAGAAATCGAAGCTGCTGATGACGCAGTTGCAATGATCAAAGAGAAAACCGCAGAATATACCGCTCTGCAGTCCGGCGCTGTTGCTGCTGCAAAGAGAGGCTATGTAGATGACATCATCAAGGCAGAAGAGACCCGTCAGAGAGTGATCGCCGCTTTTGAGATGCTGTACACAAAAAGTGAGGACCGTCCTTCCAAGAAGCATGGCACGGTTTAAAGAGAGGTGACATGTATATGAGACGATTTGTAAAGAGAATGGCAGCAGCAGTTCTTCTGTCCGCATGCCTGGTAAGTCTTTCCGGCTGCTCTTCTAATCAGGATACAGAAACCGGTTCCACCATCAGCATGGACGGAACTCCTGTAGATGATGCCATGGCTCAGTCCATCATGCTTTCTGCAGCACAGACCTTAGGCGTACCGAAGGATCAGCTGATCGTTCAGAAAACTCTGGCAGAGGCAACCGGTGATGAAGCAACTGCTTCTATCTATGAAGCTCAGCTGGAAGCACGTGAGGACATGGGCGAATTAAAGAACGTAAACATGGACGAAGGTTCTGTTGTTCTTCTGGAAGATGGCAGCTATACAGTTGTGATCCCTGTTGATTTTACAGAGGGAACCAAGAAATATGTGATGAACATCAACATGGCTACTCAGCAGATCCAGGCTGAATTTACAGATATGTCTGCAGGCGTTGTAGAAGATACTTCTATGGGAGCCCTGTTAAAGACTGCTACTGTATATACAGTTATTGGTATCGGTACTGTATTCCTTGTTCTGATTTTCATCAGCATCCTGATCTCATGCTTTAAGTATATCCATGCATGGGAAGAAGGCAAGAAGAAAGCAGCAGCACCTGCTCCTGCACCAAAGGCAGCAGCTCCGGCTGTTAAGCCAGTAGCAGCAGCACCTGCAGTAACCGGTCCTGATCTTTCTGGTGATGCAGAATTAGTAGCTGTTATTACAGCAGCTATTGCAGCATATGAAGGCAGCACCTCATCCAACGGTCTGGTAGTACGTTCTATCCGCCGTGTAGGTCTGGGAAGATAATCACTGCACATAAAGACTTGATTCGATCTATGTGCTTATACAACAAGTAGGAGGAAACAAACTATGAAGACATATACCATTACAGTAAATGGAAAAGCATATGCAGTAACCGTTGAAGAGGGCGCAGCAGCAGCTGCAGCACCAGTAGCAGCAGCTCCAGTTGCAGCACCTGCACCAGCAGCAGCTCCAGCTCCGGCAGCAGCACCAGCTGGCGCAGCAGGATCTGTTGAAGTTACCGCTCCAATGCCAGGTAAAGTAGTTGCAGTTAAGGCTTCTGTAGGACAGGCAGTAAAGAAGGGCGAAGTTGTCCTGGTTCTGGAAGCTATGAAGATGGAGAACGACATCGTTGCTCCTGAAGATGGTACAATTGCCAGCATTAATGTAGCAAATGGCGATGCAGTTGAGTCCGGCGCTGTTTTAGCTACTCTGAACTAGTCAACAAGATGGACCCCTTATTTTTAAGGTTTCCATTATGGAGGTAACATTATGGATTTTGGCAATTTGGTATCAAACCTGCTTGGCCAGATGGCGTTCTTTCATCTGACTGCAGGAAACTACATTATGATCGGTGTAGCACTGGTCTTCTTATACCTGGCGATCGCTAAGGGATTTGAGCCGCTGCTGCTGATCCCGATCGCATTTGGTATGCTGCTTGTAAATATCTATCCGGATATCATGTATTCTCCGGAACAGACTTCCAACGGCGTAGGCGGTCTGCTGTATTACTTCTTCACTCTGGACGAGTGGAGTATCCTTCCGTCCCTGATCTTCATGGGCGTAGGTGCGATGACAGACTTTGGTCCGCTGATCGCAAACCCGATCAGCTTCCTGATGGGTGCAGCAGCTCAGTTAGGTATTTACTCTGCATATTTCTTCGCAATCCTGTTAGGATTCTCAGGAAAAGAGGCAGCTTGTATCTCCATTATCGGTGGTGCAGATGGTCCTACTTCCCTGTTCCTTTGCAGTAAGTTAGGACAGACCCAGATCATGGGACCAATCGCTGTTGCAGCTTACTCTTATATGGCTCTGGTTCCGATCATCCAGCCGCCATTTATGAAGCTTCTTACTACTGATAAGGAGCGTAAGATCAAAATGTCCCAGCTTCGTTCCGTATCCAAGCTGGAGAAGATCTTATTCCCGATCATCGTTACTATCGTTGTGTGCCTGATCCTGCCATCTACTGCTCCGTTAGTAGGTATGCTGATGTTAGGTAACCTGTTCCGTGAGTGCGGCGTTGTAAAACAGCTGCAGGAGACCGCTTCCAATGCAATGATGTATATTGTTGTTATCCTGCTTGGTACTTCTGTAGGTGCAACCACCAGTGCAGAGGCATTCTTAAACGCAACTACTATCAAGATCGTTATTTTAGGTCTGGTAGCATTCTGCGTAGGAACCATCGGCGGCGTTCTCTTAGGAAAGATCTTATGCAAGGTAACTGGCGGAAAGATCAACCCACTGATCGGTTCTGCAGGTGTATCCGCAGTTCCTATGGCAGCCCGTGTATCCCAGAAGGTTGGTGCTGAATATGATCCTACCAACTTCCTGCTGATGCATGCAATGGGACCAAACGTTGCAGGTGTTATCGGTACTGCAGTAGCAGCCGGTACCTTTATGGCAATTTTCGGTGTATAAAAACCAACATTTACTGCACCTGGTCTTTGGAATAAGACCGGGTGCCTATTAAGGAGGATTTAAACTATGGCAGAGATAGAGAAGAAGCCAGTAAAGATCGTGGAAACCGTCCTTCGTGATGCACATCAGTCTTTACTTGCTACCAGAATGACTACAGAGCAGATGCTGCCTATCGTAGACAAGATGGATAAGGTTGGCTACCATGCAGTAGAGTGCTGGGGAGGCGCTACATTTGATGCCTGCCTGCGTTTCTTAAAAGAAGATCCATGGATGCGCTTAAGAAAGTTAAGAGATGGATTTAAGAACACAAAGCTGCAGATGCTGTTCCGTGGACAGAATATCCTGGGATATAATCACTATGCAGATGATGTAGTTGAATATTTCGTACAGAAATCTATTGCAAATGGTATTGATATCATTCGTATTTTCGACTGCTTAAACGATATCCGTAACCTGGAGACTGCTGTAAAGGCAACAAAGAAGGAAAAAGGACATGCTCAGATCGCACTGTGCTACACCTTAGGTGATGCTTATACTCTGGATTACTGGAGAGACATTGCTAAGAGAATTGAAGACATGGGAGCTGATTCTCTGTGTATCAAGGATATGGCAGGTCTGTTAACTCCATACAAGGCTACTGAATTAGTTAAGGCTTTAAAGGAAGGAACCACACTTCCAATCGATCTGCACACCCATTATACTTCCGGTGTTGCTTCCATGACCTATATGAAGGCTGTAGAAGCAGGCTGCGATATTATTGACTGTGCTATGTCTCCACTGGCACTGGGAACCAGCCAGCCAGCTACAGAAGTTATGGTAGAGACCTTCCGCGGTACTCCATATGATACCGGTTATGATCAGAAGCTGTTAGGAGAGATCGCTGCTCACTTCCAGCCAATCCGTGAAGAAGCATTAAAGACCGGTCTGTTGAATCCAAAGGTATTAGGCGTAAATATCAAGACTCTGCAGTATCAGGTACCTGGCGGTATGCTTTCCAACCTGGTTAGCCAGTTAAAGGAAGCTGGTCAGGAAGACAAGTATCAGCAGGTTCTGGAGGAAATCCCAAGAGTTCGTAAAGACTTTGGTGAGCCGCCTCTGGTTACACCTTCTTCCCAGATCGTTGGTACTCAGGCAGTTCTTAACGTATTAATGGGTGAGCGCTACAAGATGGTTCCAAAGGAATCCAAGAAGATCATGCTTGGTGAATTTGGTCAGACTGTTAAGCCATTTAACCCAGAAGTACAGAAGAAAATCATCGGCGATGAGACTCCGATCACCTGCAGACCTGCAGATCTGATCGCACCTCAGATGCCTCAGTTTGAAAAGGAATGCGCTCAGTGGAAACAGCAGGATGAGGACGTATTAAGCTACGCTCTGTTCCCAAATGTTGCCAAGGAGTTCTTCCAGTACAGAGAAGCTCAGCAGAAGAAAGTAGATGCTGCTGTAGCAGATAAAGAGAATAAGGCTTATCCAGTATAATTTTATGATACCAGGGTCAAAAGGTCTGAAATCCGATGCAAGCTTGCTTGCAAGAGGATTTTTGATCTTGGAACCCGGTATCAAAGAGGTCAAAATACGATCACATCAGTTGAAAACGCGTCCCTTCGGGGGACGCGTTTTTTTACCCCTGCATCTAGCGCAAATCTCATTGAGATGATACACTAGTATAATCCACAATAATTATCCGCCCCTTTCACTTGTCTAAATTTCCATCTGCCGCGTCAGCTTCAATCGACGATGCTACCGGCATCGCCTCATTCAGCTTCCTTGCACATGAAAATTTATCCTGCGTGTAAGGGATCGGTAATTATCGCGGATTATACTAGGGGAGAAAAAGGATTCCGAGAGCATATATATGACAGTATAGGAGGGAAACATGCTGAAGGTATTGATCGCAGATGATGAAGAGAAGATATGCCAGCTGATCATAAAACTGATCAACTGGGAGGAAATGGGATTGACTGTGGCAGCAACTGCGTCTAACGGTCTTGAAGCCTTAGAACAGGCAGAAATTTATAAACCGGAGATCGTGATCACAGATATAAGAATGCCTGGGATCGATGGTATGGAACTGATTCAGAAAGTAAAGGAAAAACTGCCGGATACGGAGATCATTATCATCAGCGGTTATCGCCATTTTGAATATGCCCAGACAGCGATCCGCTATGGTGTAAGAGATTATCTTTTAAAACCGATCAAAAAAGAGGAACTTAAGGATACGTTACAAAGGATCACAGAGATTTATAAAGAGAAGAATGAACAGTTAAATTTTGAAGAGAGAGTCAGACTTGCTTTGAAAAATGATGCAGGAAAACTGCGTACCAGCTTTGTTTCACGAATGATCTATGGGGACCGGGAGAGAGAGACTGTCATTGGACTGAGAGAACTGAACAGTCAGTACCATTTTCATTTTCAGGAGGGAATCTTTCAGTTTGCTGCGATCAAATTTGACCATGTAAGCAACAATGACAACTGTCTTTCTTTTTTGGCAGATAAAGCTGCCAATCTGGCATTTCAGTATCTGGATCCAGTTTGTTATGATTTCGAGATTTATGCAGAGTGTTCTACATTTTATCTTTTGATGAATTATGAGGAAGAAGAAAGCAGGAATGTGCGAAAAAATGTGCGTCAGATGTTAGATGAGCTGAAAACCCAGGAAAGTATCTTAAAAGGAATGAGCGTTACCATAGGAATGGGAAATATGGTAAAAACATCAGAATATATCAGAGAGTCTTTTCTGGATGCTGTTTTTATGATAAAGCAGAGGCTCCTTCTGGGAACTGGACGTATGCTGGAGATGGATGAAACGCAGCAGCGAAAAACATCGGATTTTATAAACAGCGAAGCATTTTATCGTTTTAACAAAGAAATGGAACGGGCAGTAGAAGCTTTAAATGTAGTGGATGTAAGAAGAACCATTGAAAATCTACGGGATACATTGAAAAATTATCCGGGTATTACTGGATATGAGATTTTGCAGATGTCCAAAGAAGCTTGCAACCATTATCTGTTTTGTATGAAGAGTAAGGGAATCCATGTAGACGGAGAAGCTAAGTTTGTGGAAAAATTCAGCAAAGATGCAGGAGAATGTGCAGATATTGAAGAGCTGTTCCGGCTTTTAGGCGGCACATTGGGAAGATCTTTGCAAAAAGCTTCGGAAGCCAAGAAAGCAGAGGATAACCGTCCCATCCGGCAGGCAAAACAATATATAGAAGAAAATTATAACCGTTCCCTTACCCTGGAAGAAGTAAGTGAAATGGCAGGTTTTGCTCCCGGATATTTCAGCACACTTTTTAAGAAAGAAACAGGAGCCACTTTTCTGGAATTCTTGCAGTCAGTACGTATGGATGCAGCCCAAAAGATGCTGGTTTCAGGAAACGAAGGAATGAACGTGATCTGCGAAAAAGTGGGTTATTCAGATGTGAAATATTTCACAAAATGCTTTGTAAAATACACCGGGCTGAAGCCAGGAGAATACAGGAAGATCTATTCATGAATAAAGAGAGCTATCTTTTTGACCGTATACGCTGGTTTGCAGCGATCTTTTTTATCTTTCATATAAGCCTGCTGTTTATCCTGTTCTTTCAGGAATGGAAAATAGCAGGATTGAAATGGGTTATCGGACTTTTTGGGCTTTTTTATGTCATTTTGCTATACGGAGGATATCGGCTGATCTACCGGCCTTTAAAAGTAAACAGCCGCATAAAAGCTGCTTTTGCAAGAGGAGACAGCTATGAAGATATTTATCATATGCCATATTTGCTGAATGAAGAAGAGAAAAATATGCTGCGTCGGTTTTATGCATTATTGGATAAAAGTGAATTAGTTACTGTATCCAAGAAAAAGTCAGAATATCTGGCTTTACAGAATCAGATTAATCCACATTTTCTTTATAACACACTGGAAGGCATCCGGGCAGAAGCTTTGATCGCGGGAGTTGATTCTATTGCGGAAATGACGGAGGCATTAGCGACTTATTTCCGATATACTATTTCTCAGGTAAACAATCTTGTCACATTGGAAGAAGAACTGGCTAATGTGGAAAATTATTATTATATTCAGCAGTTCCGTTTTGGAAGCAAGTTAGATCTGCGGATCCGTTATGACTGTGAAGATGAAGAAGCTCTTATGTGTCAGCTGCCAAAATTAACATTGCAGCCTATTGTGGAAAATTCTATTTACCATGGTCTGGAGCAGAAAATTGGGAAAGGTTGTCTGGACATTAAGATCACCATGACAGATAAACATTTGATCATTATGATTTCTGATGATGGGGTAGGAATGGAAAAAGGCCAGGTTAGGGCTATGAACGAAAAACTGAGGGCATTAAGGCTGGAAGAAGAGGAAGAAGAGGAAAATGGCAAGCGGGGCGGAATCGCGGTGAAAAATGTAAATAATCGTATCAAGCTGTTATTTGGAGAAGAGTATGGTATTTATATCTACAGTCAGCTGGATGTTGGGACGGACGTAGAGATCACCCTTCCCATTGTGAGAGATTAATCCAATCAGGAGATACTTATGAAACAGGAAATACTTCGATTTGAAAATGTGACCTGTAAAAAAGACGGGGCCGTTTATCTGGATAATTTCAGTTTTTACATGACAACAGGGGAAATCGTGGGAATGCTGTCCGTTAATGACAGAGGAATTAAAGAACTGATTGAACTGACAGAAAAAAATCATCCCATTGATGCCGGAAGAGTATATGTGGATGGAAAACTGGTGAACAGTTATCTGAACCAGGAAGAAACATCCAACCGTATTTACCAGATCGATCAGAAAAGTTCTCTGATCTCAGATCTGTCGATTGCTGATAATTTGTTTGTGATGCGCCCTGGTTTTAAAAAACATATGATCAATGAATGGGTTTTGCGGGAGCAGGCGGCAAGAGTTTTTAAGCAGCTTTCCATGGAACTGGATTTAAATAAAAGGGTAGAAAGACTTACTACCATGGAACGGATCATGGTAGAGATTGCAAAAGCTTACTTAATGGGAAGCAAGCTTTTGGTAGTTCTATATCCGGAAAAACTGGTGGGACAGGCGGATCTTGAGCAGTTTCATCAGCTTTTAAGGAAAGTGCGCAGTATGGGGATATCTACCTTGTATTTTTGCTATCATCATTGGATTATGTTTAAAATCTGTGACAGGATCGCGTTGTTTTCCAGAGGAAGGATCAAAAAATTATTTGAACCGAAGGATTTCAGAGAAGAGGCTATAGCACCATATATTTACTATTTTAAAGAAAATGCAGTATTTAAGCCGGAAGGAAATAAGGGGTATATGCTGGAATTGAAAAATATTACAGATCCGGATATACATAATCTGAACCTTGGCGTTAAATCAGGAGAATGCATTACGCTACTGGATTCTGATAATCAGATCATGGACCGGCTGACAGAGATCCTTGCAGGCGAAATTACAGATTATGAGGGAAATATTTTCTGCGGAAACAAAAAAATAGAAAAGAAAGTAAAAAGCAGCCTTGATCGGGGAATGATCGTTTTGGATGATAATCCGGTACAGTCATTTCTGTTTTCCGAAATGTCTTATCTGGAAAATCTTACCTTTTTGCTGGATCGAAAATTAAAGAAAAGCATATTAAAGCAGTCTTACATAAACAGTGTGCGCAGTGAATACTATGGGGAAGCAGGAGATGTTATTGACACAAAAAGTATCGAGTCCCTCTCTTTAAAAGAAAAATACGGGTTGATCTATAATAAAATAAAATTGTTTCATCCACGGATCCTGGTGATCAAGAAGCCTTTTGCCTATGGGGATATGCATTGCCGTACGTATATTTTGAAAAGAATACAGGAACTAAAGGCAGCAGGTGTATGTATTTTAATGCTTACCAGTTATCTGACAGATTGTGTATATATATCCGATCATATCGGTATTGTGAAAGATGGAAAACTTTCGATATTGTTGGAACCTCAGGAGTACGGGATCGCCAGCAGACTTTTCTGATAAAGATCCTCAGTATTCTTCATGAATGAAAAATGGTTACTGTTTATGCGTTGCATGACCAGCAACGGAAAATTATCTAAAAAATGTCTACCTAATTCTGAAAAATGTCCCCTTATTATTTCCTCCTGTTCTGATATACTTTTTGTAACAGAAGAACAGGAGGGGTAAAGGATAATGGAACAGTCAAAGAGAGAAAAACTCCTTATAGTGAAAAAAGAAATGGAAGGCTTTATGAAGGAAAGCGTTCCTTTTTGGCTTGAAAACGGAATTGATAAAGAATACGGCGGTTATTTGGTATGCTTTGATTCTAAGGGAAAGCTGATGAAGGAACTGGCAGTATTAACGCCTGAAGATAAGATGATCGTAACTCAGACACGTATGATCTGGGGATTTTCAGCACTTCTTCGAAATGGTCTGGCAAAACGCTATGGCTGGGAGGAAAAGTGCAAAGAGGCAGCAAAACAGGGCGTGGATTTCTTCATTGATAAGTTCTGGGATAAAAAGAATACAGGCTGGGCATGGGTAACAGACCGTAAAGGAAATGTTCTGGACAATGGAAAACTGGTTTATGGACAGACATTTGCTATTTATGCATTAGCTGAATATTATATGGCTACCGGTGATGAACGGGGAATTGAATATGCGGAGAAAACCTTTGATGCTTTGAAAAAATATGCAGCTGATACATTTTACGGCGGCTATTTTGAAAACTTTAAAGAGGACTGGACACTGGAAAGTGCCGGTGTTTACGGAGGAGATCTGAAATCACTGGATATCCACATGCACACCATGGAAGCTTATACTACTCTTTATGAAGCAACCCACAAGGAAGTACATAAGAGAGCTTTGCAGGAAATCATTGATATTGTATTGAAACACATGGTTGATTATGATTTCTGGTGCGGCAGAAATCAGTTCTCCATTGATTTTACGCCAAAGCCTGCAATTTCTATCCGCAGAACCTGGAACTACGACAGAGATCCGGAAAGCGCTAATAAAAATCCACTGGATACAACTTCTTATGGACATAATATTGAACTGATCTGGCTGTTAAATCGTGCATACGAAGTATTAGGACTTCCGCCTGCAAGAGAATTTACCAGAAAATTTGCAGATTACACACTGGCAAATGGCTGGGATAATGTTCACGGCGGTATTTACAGAGATGGAATGCATGATGGACGGATCGTTGTAACAGACAAGGAATGGTGGCAGAATTTTGAATCTCTGACAGGCTTTCTGGATTCCTATCAGGCCACAGAGGATGAGCGGTATCTGGATACATTTGTCAAATTATGGGAATTTGATAAGAAATATTTCTATAATCCAGAGGTTGGCGAGTCCAGACAGCTGCTGTTAGCAGACGGAACACCTGTGATCGATGATACAGGAAATCAGTGGAAATGTATTTATCATACAGACCGGGCTATGATGGAGTGCTGCCTGAGGATCGAATCACTGACAAAATAGATGCAAGGCTGGATTGTTACGATATAGATACCGTATAAAAGCGAAACATCTTTGAAAGGAAGCAAATATGGGAGAGAAGAAGGCAGAAGTGCCTGTGGGCAAAGAACTGGTCCGAATGACAGGCATTATGAAAGAGTTTCCCGGTGTAAAGGCTCTAGATAATGTAAAACTGGATCTGTATGCCGGAGAGGTGCTGGCCCTTTTGGGGGAAAATGGTGCTGGTAAGTCAACACTGATGAAGATCCTTTCAGGTGTCTATCAGAGGGATGACGGAGAGATTATCCTGTTTGGAAATAAAATTGGCGAGTGGGATGCAAATAAAGCCAAAGAGGCAGGCGTTGCGATCATTCATCAGGAGTTAAATATGTGTACCCACTTAAGTGTGGCAGAAAATATTTTCCTGGGACGGGAGCTGTTAAAGAATGGCCGTCTGGATAATGAACGGATGAATCAGGAGACGAAAGAGATTCTTCACAAATTGAATATTGATATTGATCCAAAAGCGCAGGTCAGTGAACTGGCTGTTTCCAAGCAGCAGATGGTAGAAATCGCCAAGGCACTTTCACAGAATGCAAAAGTGCTGATCATGGACGAGCCTACTTCCGCCCTTACATCCAAGGAAATTGATGAATTGTTTAAGATCATTCATCAGTTAAAGGATGAAGGAATCGGTATTATCTACATATCCCACCGATTAGAGGAATTACAGCATATTGTAGACCGTGTTATCATTATGCGTGATGGAAAATATATCACTCAGATGCCATATGATATCAACCGCATGGATGAGATCATTGCAAATATGGTAGGACATGAGATCAAAGAGAAATTCCCAAGAGTATCCTGCAAAAAGGGAAAGAAGATCCTGGAAGTAAAGCATCTGAATGCAGGAAAAATGGTACGGGATATTAACCTGGAACTGTTTGAAGGTGAGATTGTTGGTATCGCAGGACTGATGGGTGCAGGACGTACAGAAACAACCCGTGCGATCTTCGGCATTGATCCAAAGGAAAGCGGAGAGATCTTCATTGACGGAAAAGAAGTAAAGATCAATTGTCCGGCGGATTCCATTAAAGCAGGTCTGGTACTGGCACCGGAAGACAGAAAGAAAGATGGTCTGTGCACAAGACTAAGTATAGCAGACAATATTGCTCTTCCAAATCTGGATATGCTTTGTGAAGGTCCGGTTGGAACAGTTAACCGGAAAAAAGAAAAGGAAATGGTTGATAATGCTGTAAAAGCTCTGAAGATCAAGCTTCCCAATGCCCAGGTGGATGCAGGAAGTCTTTCAGGAGGAAATCAGCAGAAAGTGGTAGTTGCCAAGTGGCTGGCCAGAAACTCAAGAGTTGTTATCTTTGATGAACCGACCAGAGGTATTGATGTAGCTGCAAAGGTAGAGATCTACAACCTGATGAATCAGTTGAAGCAGAATGGAATCGGTGTTATGTTTGTTTCTTCTGAGATGCCGGAGGTAATGGGAATGAGTGACCGGATCATTGTTATGTGTGACGGACGCATTACCGGAGAATTTTCAGCAGAAGAGGCAACCCAGGATATGATCTTAACAAAGGCAACGCAGTTTGAGCAGAAAACAGCGTCATAATACGTTTTAGATTCAATCTCATCAAGGAGGGACAATATGAGCAGTTCAAGTGATAAAAAGCCCGGTGTACTGGGGCGCTTCCTTTCCCAGAGGGGAATGGGACAGGTTGTAACAGTAACAGTCGGTCTGATCGTTTTATGCCTGGTATTTGGAATCATCAATCCGAATTTCTTTACCTACAGAAATACAGCAAACCTGCTGCGGCAGATCGCACCTACACTTCTGATCGGCATAGGTCAGTCCTATGTATTATTCACAGGAAATATCGATCTTTCCATCGGCTCAGTAGTAGGTATGAGCTGTATGATCTCAGCAACATTAATGTGCCACGGAATGAATCCATGGGTGGCAATGGTGATCACATTGATTGCCTGCCTGTTAGTTGGATACATCAATGGTATCCTGGTATCTAAATGTAAGCTGCCGCCATTCATCGCAACCTTAGGTACAATGACCATTGCAAGAGGTATTGCACAGATCGTCAATGGAAACTACAATACAGATTCCATTGGTGAAGCAGCAAAAGGCTTCCGTACTTTCTTCTACAGCGGCAAAGTATTAGGCATTTTCAGTGCTTTCTGGATTGCAGTGATCATCTGGTTTGTATTTAACTACATTATGAGCTGTACCAGAACGGGCCGTCATATTTATGCAACAGGAAGCAATATTGACGCGGCTAGACTTTCCGGTGTTAATGTAGATAATACCGTTATTTATGTTTACATTGTATCTGCGTTCTGTGCCTGTGTAACAGGTCTGATCACCTGTGCATCTACTGGTACAGGTACTATGGATGCCGGTACATCTTATGAAATGTATGCAGTAGCAGCTTCCGTAATCGGCGGTGTATCTACACTGGGTGGTTCCGGTATCTTACTTGGTACTGTGATCGGTGCAGCAATCTGGGGCGTTTTACAGAATGGTCTTCAGTTTGCCGGAGCACCTGTTGCAATTAGAAATATCGTTATTGGTATTATCGTAGTTGTTGCAGTTCTTATGGATGTTGTTGTAAGAAGCGGCAGAGGCAAGAGCAAGAAGCATAAAAGCAATTAATTTTGAGTAACTGGTAAACAAGAGTAAAAACGAAGGTAAAGCATAAAAATGCTTTCACAATAAAGAAAGGAAAGGTATAGTATTATGAGGAAAAAAGCGATTTCAATGATTCTGGCGGCAGCACTTGGTTCTGCATTATTAGCAGGCTGCTCATCTACTCCAAAGGAAACAACTGCAGCAGCTACAGAGGCAGCAACCACTGCAGAGGAGAAGAAGGAAGAAAGCAAGGCTGAAGAAACCACCAAGGAAGAAAAGAAGGAAGAGGCTGCTTCTGGCAATGATATGCTGTCTGGGGAAACAGGAGACATTGCAAAGCCTGGAGATGGAAAAGGACAGAAAGTAGTTCTGATTACTATCGACTCTATGGATCAGCACTGGGTAAACATGGACAAGGGCTGCAAGCAGGCAGCAGAAGAACTTGGCTGTGATTATAAGTGGATCGCTCCAGATGTAAAAGATGACGCAAAGCAGATCGAGTGTGTAAATAACGCAGTAGCTGATGGCGCAACCGCTATTCTGGTAGCTGCAAATGGTCCTGATGCTATTACTGCAGCGCTGGAAGAAGCTGATCAGGCTGGTGTTAAGATCGTTCAGGTTGACTCTTTCGCAAATTATCCATGTGTACAGCAGCTGGGAACTGACAACCGCGCAGCAGGAAAGACCGCTGGCGAGCAGGTTTTAGCAGCTCTGGAAGCTAAGGGAGTTAAAGAAGGAAAGATCGGTATCGTTTCTGTAAACGCAGCAACTACTTCTACTGTAGACCGTGACGAAGGCTTCCGTTCTGCATTTGAAGGAACCGCTTATGAGATCCTTGAAACTCAGTATGCTGATGGCGATGCAGCAAAATCCAAAGACGCAGCAGCTAACTTTATTTCTCAGGGTTGTGTAGCACTGTTTGGTGCAAACGAAGGTTCTTGTGTTGGTGTTGGTAATGCAGTTGCAGAAGATGGAAATAACGTTGTAGCAGCAGGTATGGACAAGTCTGATGCAGTTATCCAGCTGATCAAAGACGGCGCTCTGATCTGCACAATGGCTCAGAATCCAGACGTTATGGGTTATGAAGGTATGTATGCAGCAATCACCGCTATCAATGATGGTAAGGTAGCTCCTGATTATATCGACACTGGCGTTTCTATCTTAAACTTAGATGCAGTTAAATAATCAGGCTGTTCCATTGCTGGTCATGCAATGAATGAACAGTAACAGAGAAATATGCTCCGGCAGGTTTTTAGTCTGCCGGAGCTGTTTTTGTAGAAAGGAGATCCAGTATGTATCTGTATGGATTTGATATTGGAGGCACAAAATGCGCTGTGATACTGGCACAGGTGGACAATGACCATACCAACTTCCTGGAACGTTATGAAATGCAGACAGAACGGGACTGGGAAAAAGTTCTGGAAAATTTGGCATGCAAAGCGCTGGAGATGGCAAAGAAACACGGTTTAAATATGGGGAAAAAGGGCGAGAAGACGGTTGTTTGTGGAGGAATTTCCTGTGGCGGTCCTTTAAGCACGGATCGGAAATGGATCTTATCGCCGCCCAATCTTCCAGGCTGGGATCAGGTACCTGTAGTGGAATACCTGAAAAGAAAGCTAGGAATTCCTGTAGAAATGGAAAATGATGCGGATGCAGGAGCTTTGGCAGAGTGGAAATTCGGTGCTGGAAAAGGCTGTAAGAATATGATTTTTCTGACCTTTGGCACAGGGCTTGGCTGCGGTCTTATCTTAAACGGACAACTATACAGAGGAAGTACTGGCATGGCTGGGGAAGCAGGACATATCCGTATGGAACCAGAAGGACCGGTGGGTTATGGAAAAGCAGGAAGTTTTGAAGGATTTTGCTCCGGAGGCGGAATTGCAAAACTGGCTGGATACTTTGGAACAGAAGGAAGCGCAAAAGAACTGGCCAAGCGGGCAGAGGCTGGTGACGAGACGGCTTTGGCGGTCTATGCCAGATGCGGTGCTGTTTTTGGGCGGGGACTGGCGATCCTTATGGATCTTTTAAATCCAGAGAAAATCGTAGTCGGTTCTGTTTATGCCAGAAGCCACCAGCTTTTAGATAAGACCATGTATGAAGAACTGGAAAAAGAAGCGCTCCCCATGAACAGGGCGGCATGTGAGATCGTGCCGGCTGCTTTAGGAGAGCGGATCGGAGATTATGCAGCAATAGTTGCAGGGCTGAATTGTTATGATTCTTTATAATTCGTCATCAGCATTAATTTTTAACCCACTTGATAGCGGCAGAAACATCCAGCATACCACTGGTTGCTGTTTTGCCTTTTAATGGGGCTAATTTATGTACAGTTGAAAGGATAGCAGTTTTTACGTCCTGAAGGCTTAAATCGGTTCTGGCAGAGTAGATCAGGGCGGCAGCACCAGTTACCATGGGAGCAGCCATAGAGGTTCCGCTCATGTAGGCGTAGGAATTACCAGGGATCGTGCTTAAAATATACGTGCCGGGAGCTACCAGGTCTACCGCTGTGGTGCCGTAGTTAGAACTGTCATCTAAGTGGCCGTTAAAAAGCAGATTTCCTACGGTGATCACATTGTCATAAGGAAGGCTTGCAGGATAGACAGGGGATTTGTCGATATCGTAACCGATCTGGTACTGGTTTCCATTTCCTGCTGCTACTACAAAGAGCATTTTGGAATCACGGATTGCTGCTTCAAATTCAGGAGAAGTGCTGGTGGATCCAAAACTTAAGTTGCATATATCAGCACCATTGGCTTCTGCGTATTTAATGGCTTCAATGACGCTTTCCGGGGAACCTTTTCCGTCAGAACCGCCTAAGGCTTTTAATACCATGATCTTAACGTGAGTGTTGTCGGCAATGCCTGCGATACCGCCATTATTCCAGGCTGCGGCGATGGTGCCGGCACCGTGAGTTCCATGGCTGTCTTCTTCCTCCCCCCAGACTTCATTACTGTTAGAAATGAAGTTCCAGCCATTTACATCATCTATATAGCCGTTTCCATCGTTGTCAATGCCATCACCGGGAATCTCGTCCTCATTGACCCAGATGGAGTTTTTCAGGTCGGTGTGTGTAGTGTCAATACCGGTATCAATAATAGCTACCGTGACAGTCCGTTTATTTTCTGTTTCACTGTAGGTCTTCCAGGCATCTTCAATGTTGATATCAATATTTTCTACAGCATCGGTGTTGATCGCTTCAAAGTTGTCAGGACCTAAAGGGGGAAGGGCAATATCATCAATGCCGTTTTCGCCATAGTGGAGATAAATGTGGTCCAGGGTTTTGATATTTAATACTTTTTCAGTGCGGCGCAGCCGGCCGGTATTGTGAAGAGCCCACTGATATTCACTGTATTCGTCGCCGGAAGAGATATTTGACACACCGGGACCGCTGAAGAAAAGGGAAAAATCCTGGCTGTTTTCCTGCGCAGCCAGTGCTGATATGGAACAGGGGGTAAATGTCATTGTAAGGGAAAGCAAGGCGGAAATGATGCCTGCAGATAGTCGTTTCATGGGGGATACTCCTTTTTTGCGGTGTCGCTTGTTTCTTCATCATTAAAAACTCATGAACCCCGCGCTGCGCGCTCTACTGCCTGCTGCCGCAGGCGGTTCATTCGTTAATGCATCAAAGAAAAACAAATGCCACCTATGGTGTCGCTTGTTTTTCTTTTTGATGCATTATATTATACCATGGCAGCTGTGATGAAAGTATGACATTTTTCTGAAGAAATATGGTATACTTGTTATATTCTTGTTAAAAATCTTTCAAGGGGCTTGAGAGTTTTGAACGTGAACAGTTATGAAATTTATGTCTAACAGGCATAAACGGTATAAGAAATGCAGGGGGAAAGAAGATGTATCAGAAATACAGTATTGGAACCATGGCAAAACTGCTGGGGATTTCAGCAGAGGCGATCCGGTATTATGAGAGCAGGAACATTATCAGTCCGGTCCGTGACCCGGAAACCGGCTACAGATACTATAATACCTGGGATTTTCATATGCTTTTGCGTGCCAGACACTACCAGAACTATGGTTTTTCCTTAGAAGAGGTGGCAGAACTGTTCAGAAGCCATGAATTGCTGGAAATACGGGAAAAAATGGTGGATCAGGAGGAAGTGATCCAGCAGGAGATTATCCGTCAGATGAATCTATTAAAGCGTATCAGACAGAGCCAGCAGGTCCTTAAGGATGCAAAAGACAGTGTGGGTAAGTTTCGCATTGAGGAAAGACCGGGGATCTACCGGATGAACACCCAGAAAAATTATACCTTATTTAAGAAAAAGGAGCAGCTGGATCTGATTTCAGAGTGGACGGAGAAAGAGCCATTTGTCTTTTCTTGCGCAGTGTTTTATCAGAAAAAAGTGGAAAATGGAGACTCGGAGTTTGACTTCGGAATGGGACTGCGGGAAGAGTATGCGCAATTTTTAAATGTAAAAGAGTCAGAACTGGTGCAGTATTATCCCCCTTGTCTCTGCGTCCATACCTGCGTTCCCTCACGTTCTGGAAAGTATCTGTCTTTGGAAAGCCTGAAAGAAGGTTTCCAATATTTAAAACACAATGGTTTAAGTCTTGCAGGAGATATTGTGACCCAGGTAGTCTGTATGACAAAGCCGGAGGAAGAATATTTTAACTGGCATATTGTGTGGTTCCCTATTAAAGAAGCATAGAGGAAAACGGAAAAAATTGGAAATTGGCAAATAAAAGAGCTATCATTGTTAAGATTCCTACAAAATAATTGAAAAATGATTGTGCAGAGTGCAATAAAACACTCTGCATTTTTTGTGCAAAAAACCGACTTGACCTTAAAACCACTTTAATTGTTATAGTAGTGGCAGATGAGCAAGTTAAAAAAATAACAAACCCATTAACGAACACATTTAAACCACTTAAGTGAAAGGGGAAAAGGTCATGAGTGAACAGAAGAAGACAGTATTGATCACCGGAGGAGCTATGGGACAGGGACGTGCCCATGCAGTTAAGTATGCGCAGAACGGATTTAATGTAGTTCTGGCAGATATGCTGGATCCGGAAGATGAAAGATTCCAGGAAACCATCAAAGAATTAAATGAATTAGGCGCTGAAGTTTTAGCTGTTAAGGCAAATATCTGCAGTACACCTGATATGGAAAATTTATTTGCAAAGGCATGGGAAAAGTTCGGACGTTTAGATGTAGTTATCGCAAATGCAGGCGTTATTAACTTTGGAAACACCTGGGAGCTGACAGATGAGCAGGTAGAGAAGGTTATTAACATTGACCTGATCGGTACCTGGAGAACTGACAAGTACGCAACACAGTACATGTTAAAGCAGGGCTTCGGAAGAATCATCAACATCGCTTCTACCAGCGGTCTTTACGGAACTCCAAAGTTAGCTACTTATTGCATGGCTAAATGGGGAGTTTTAGGCCTGACCAAGACCCTGGCAAAAGAAGTTGGAAGCAAGGGGATCATTGTTAATGCACTTTGCCCGACCAAGGTTAAGACTCCAATGTGCGAAACCCAGAGCTATGTAGAGTTCATTAATGAGCTGACCGGAAAGAACTTTAAGGATTATAAGGAAATGTACGCAGGAGTTCCTTTCCTGGATGTTGAGGATATTTCTGATATGGTTTACTGGCTTGGAACCAGCCGTGCAGCTGGTAAGTTCAACGGCAGAGACGTTGCCCTGGATCTGGGAACCCTTCAGTGCTAATCACTGAATAAAAATGGTGGTGCTGCCTGTAGGGAACACCACCATGGACAATAGTAAACAGAAGTTGGGGATAAAAGGAAAATGGGTAATTTTGGTTTTAAAAATGTATCAAAGAGAAAAACGATTGACCTGATGGAGTATCTTTGTTATGGACTGGGAGATTTCTCCTTTTGCTTCATTTACGGAGCCATTGGTTCTTACATTGTTTTCTTTTATACAGATGTGGCCTGCATCAGTGCAGCTACAGTAGGAACGGTACTTTTAGTCAGCAAGATCTTCGATGGTATTTCTGATATGATGATGGGATATATCATTGAAAATGTCCATTCACCGCTGGGAAAAGCAAGACCGTGGCTGTTATGGATGGTAATTCCGTACTGCATCGGCTGTGTTCTGTTGTTTACAGTACCGGATTTCAGTGAAACAGGAAAGGTTATATACGCATTTATTTCCTATAACCTGATGGCAACCTGTATTTTCACTTCCATGAACGTGCCATACGGTGTTTTAAGCAGCGTTATGACAAACAAGCAGAACGAAAGAGCACTTCTTTCTATCAGCCGTGCAAGTTTAGGAGCTTTAGGCGTATTCGTGATCAGCTCCTATGCACCTGATCTGGTAGAAAAATTTGGCGGTGGACCTGCCGGCTGGCAGAAGACATTCCTGTTAGTAGGGATCGTTTCTATCGGGTTGTTCCTGATCACATTTTTTGGCTGTAAAGAGCGTGTTGGTTCCGGTGTTATGGAACAGAAAACAGGAAAAAAATCTTCTTTATCCTTATTACAGGGTGTGAAGATCCTGTTTGCTAACAAGTATTGGTTCATCATGTTGATGGTCAACATTTTCTACACTGCAATGACCAGTCTTTATGGTATGAACATGTATTTTGCAAAATATGTTATGCAGGATGCAGGTTATAATAAGACCATGATGATGTGTTCTACTTTTGCATCCATTCTGGTTCCACTGCTTCTGATCCCGGTTGTACAAAGAATCGGAAAACGTAATGTAGCTCTCTATGGAGGTGCTGGAATGGGTATTGCAGGCCAGGTTGTCCTGATCCTGTTTGCAGAGCAGTCCATGGGACTTATGTATCTGGGACTGATTCTTCGTGGAATGGGTGTTGCATGTATTTCAGCTACCAAGTTTGGTATGATCGCAGACAGTATTGAGTATGGAGAGTATAAAACAGGTACCCGGGCAGAAGGTTTCGTATATTCTGCTGCATCTTTAGGGGTCCGCGTTGGTTCTGCTCTTGCGTCTGCAGTTATTGGCTGGGTACTGGGAGCTTATGGATATGACGGCAAGCTGGCAGTGCAGAGTGAAACTGCAATGAAGGGCATCCGCATCATGTTCTACTATGCGCCATTAGCTGTATTTATTGCTATTCTGGCACTGCTGTTGTTTTATAAACTGGATCGTGAGTATGACGGCATTATGAAAGTCTTAGATGAGCGCCACAAACTTGCGGAACAGGCAAATGCATAAAATGTATTCTCGGAGTCTTTCATGCACTTGCCGCAAAATCAAGTACAAAAAGATTCTGAGAGTACATTAAAGTTTTACAAGTCACATTTTTAATTTAAGGAGAGTTTAGAGTATGAATATCACAAAAGCAACCCGCTGGAGAGTGTTTGCCGGTGTATGGCTGCAGAGCTTATTTACCTCTGCTACTGCTTACTTCAGTCTGTTTTGTATCCCGTTAACAACCAAGTTTGGATGGAGCGATTCTGCATTCGCACTGGCATATACCATTTATATGTTTACATACTGTGCAGTTGGCTTCATCGGCGGTTCCTTAGCTGAGAAGATCAGCCCAAGAAAAACCATTTACATTGGTCTTTGCCTTTTTGCAGGCGGCTGGTTCTTAACTGGTTTTGCATCCAGCATCCCACAGCTGTATGTATTTTACGGATTAATGGCTGGTGCCGGCGGCGGTATGATCTATCCAGCATGCCTTCCTACTGCATTAAAGTGGTTCCCTGATCGTTCCGGTTCTATTTCCGGTCTGGTTCAGGCTGGCGCTTCCTGTGGTCCTTTCATCATGAGCCCTATTGCACAGACTTTGATCGAGCATGTAGGCGCACAGATGACCTGCCGTATCCTGGCTGTTGTATTCCTGATCGGTGTTGGTATTGCAGCAGCAATGATCGTTCCTTGTCCGGAAGGCTGGACTCCAGAAGGCTGGAAGCCATCCGCTGAGCAGGTTAAGGTATTAAAGACAAAAGACTACAGCATGGGTGAAATGGTTAAGACCCCTGTATTCTGGGTACTGTTATTAATGTTCATTTTCGCAAATGCAGCCGGAACCATGATGGTTTCCTTCACAAGTCCTATTGCACAGCGCCAGGTTGGCCAGACTGCAATGACCGCTGCATTATGTGTATCCATTATGACACTGGCTAATATGTGCGGACGTATTGGATTTGGTTTTATCTACGATATCTTAAAGGGCTGGAAGAGCCTGATCCTGTTAATGGTCATCAACGGAGTTTCCATGTTAATGCTGACCCAGGCAACTACACTTCCATTCTTTATCGTATGTATTGTATTAGTAGGTTTCTCCTTTGGCGGACTGTTAGTTGTATTTGCGCCAATGGTACGTATGATCTTCGGTTCCAAATTCTACAACCGTAACTATGGTCTGATCTTCATCGGCTATGGTATTGGTGCTTTCGTAGGACCTAAGATCAGTGCTTACTTCTATGACACCACAGGCAAGTATACCATGGGATTCATCGGTTCAGCTCTGTTGGCAGTTGCTGCCATCGTCCTCATTGTGATCGCACAGAAGATGGCAGCTAAGATGGAAAATGCACAGTAAAAAAGACGCCCAAAGCTTCTTGTCCGCTGCAAGCGGGCAAGAAGATGCAAGGCTGAACAGAAACTGCTTTCTGAAAAATATAAAAAGTTTTATATCCCCGGAAATCGGTGCAGCTGTGTACCTGGTTTCCGGGGTTTTTGTGTTCAGGAAACTTTGATGAAACATCCTGGAAAACAAAAAGGCACATTCTTTTTTAAGATAAAATGCTTGAAGCATATGCTCTTGTGCCTTATAATAACAGGGAAAGACCCGGAATGGCGCGTTGATTCCTGGGCTATTTTTTTGAAATAAGGAAATGAGGATAAAATAGGATGGAAATAAAAGCACAGATCACCAAACGACTGCAGAAATATAAGGCGGATGAGATAAAAACTCTTTATCAGCTGATGTTAAGGGTTTTATCCGGCAATGATGATTTTCGCATGGTACAAAATGCAGATACCGATGATCTGCGCCCCGTGATCGAAGGGGAAACAGGGGAGAAGGTCGATTTTGCAATGGAGTCCGTTATTTCAGGAGAATCCCTGAAATTGTGGCAGGATATCCAGAACGAGGAAGCAGAGAAGGTGAAGTTAAAAAAGGCAGACCGTATAGAGCGCATTGCTTCTGTTATGAGTGATGAAACCTTATTTGAAGGCTTCTGTCTGGCTTTTTATGGAAAAGACGAAACATTGACGGTTCTCTGTGATGAATATGGCTGCGGGGAGGCGTATGAAGCTTTAACCGGAGATCCTGTATACAAAAAAAGAAGAGCGTATATACGTATGATTTTCGATTATGTACTGGCAGCTTCTCATTTATATGGGGTAGTGGCTCTTCATGATTTTGAACTTCTGCTGCGTCATTATGAAAAGAGTCTGGATGATTTCGACGGTTATACAAGAGAAGAGGGAAACTATAGGAATACCATTCTTTTCCAGCCAAGATTCTTAGGACTTTGTACGTTACAGCAGCTGATCGGAAATACGGTACCGGAAGTGTTTACTACAATGGACGGCCTGTTTGTTCACCAGTCATTCCGTGAAGATTTCCTGAAAGAACAGGAAGAGATGTTTAAAGCTTTTTCTGAAAAGAAAGGTCAAAAGATAGATGAAAATGATTTTGACCACTTCTTTGCACAGGCAGGTGATAAGACTTCTTACAGAAAGCTGCTGCGGGATACCATGGATAAGCCTATGTATCTGCCAACCAGGGAAGAATTTTTAAAATATGTAAATGAAGACTACCATGTGATCTCCACTGCAGAAAAGAATTTACGCAACTACCTGAAGGGAAAATATGGAAAAGAGATAGAAGCAGCAGCTCAGGCAGCAGAAACTACCCCGGAGGTATATTTAGAAGCCTTTATCGCGAAGCTTCGTGACATGGGAACGGATGTGGGAAAAGGCGGCGCAGAGCCGGATCCTCAGGCGCAGATCCAGTTTGTTTTAACTACATTAAGACAGATCGGCGCTGCTTTTGAGAATATCGCAGACGCAAAGGAACCCCTGCGTTATGCAATGGAATTGTCCAATGCAGAGCATCTGTGGTGCAACCGTGGATTCAGCGCAGATGGACTGGCAGTACGTATGGCAGCAGAAAAGAAAAATACGGATATTGCAGCAGGTTTCTTAAATCAGAAAAAAGCAAATGGACAGGTGGTACGTAAGACTACAAAGATCTATCCAAATGATCCGTGTCCATGTGGAAGCGGCAGGAAGTATAAAAAGTGCTGCGGAAAGAATCAGGAATAAAATATGAATCAATACGAGATCTTGAAGCATTATTTTGGATATGATACCTTCAGAGACGGACAGGAAAAACTGATCCACGCGATCTTAGAAGGAAGAGATGTCCTTGGCATTATGCCAACGGGAGCGGGAAAATCCCTGTGCTATCAGATACCGGCACTTATGATGGGCGGGATCACACTTGTGATTTCGCCTCTTATCTCTTTAATGAAAGATCAGGTAAGCAACTTAAATCAGGCGGGGATCCTGGCAGCTTATTTAAACAGTTCTCTTACACCTGGTCAGTATAGGAAAGTACTGGAACTGGCCAGAGGAGGAAGATATCCTATTATATATGTGGCGCCGGAGCGCCTGGTAACAGAAGACTTTTTGCAGTTTGCTCTGGATCCTCAGGTTAATATTTCCATGGTGGCAGTAGATGAGGCTCACTGTGTCTCCCAATGGGGACAGGATTTTCGTCCAAGCTATTTAAAAATCGTGGATTTTATCAAACGGCTTCCTAAACGTCCGGTTGTCAGCGCTTTTACTGCTACAGCAACCGCAGAGGTAAGGGATGATATCATAGACATTCTTATGCTTCAGGAACCGGAAGTTTTAACAACGGGCTTTGACCGGACGAATCTTTATTTTGGAGTACAGACACCGAAGGACCGTTATCAGGCATTGGTGGAATTATTAGAGCAGCATAAGGCGGAAAGCGGCATTGTTTACTGCCTGACCCGCAAGATCGTGGAAGAAGTTTGTGAAAAGCTGATCAAAGAAGGCTTTTCTGTTACCCGCTATCACGCAGGCTTAAGTGATGCAGAGCGAAAACATAATCAGGAAGAGTTTATTTATGATAATGTGCGGATCATGGTAGCAACCAATGCATTTGGAATGGGGATTGACAAATCCAATGTGCGCTTTGTCATCCATTATAATATGCCGAAAAATATGGAATCCTATTACCAGGAAGCAGGAAGAGCAGGCCGGGACGGAGAACCGGCGGAGTGTATCCTTCTTTACGGAGGACAGGACGTGATCACCAACCAGTTTTTTATTGATCACAACCAGGATAATGATGCGCTAGATCCTATGACAAGGCAGCTGGTGATGGAACGTGATCGGGAACGCCTTCGTAAAATGACTTTTTACTGCTTTACCCATGAATGTTTAAGGGATTATATACTCCGCTATTTTGGAGAATACGGCAGCAATTACTGCGGAAATTGTTCTAATTGTCTTACACAGTTTGAAAATACAGATGTAACGGAAATGGCAAAAGCACTGTTGTCCTGTATAGAAAGCAGCAGACAAAGATATGGGGCGGCGGTGATCATTGATACAGTCCACGGAGCGAATACAGCCAAGATACGTGGTTACAGGATGAATGAAAATCCAGAGTATGGTTCACTGGCAAAGGTTCCGGTGTACCGTCTGCGCCAGATCTTAAACCAGCTGCAGTTAGACAGTTATCTTACAGCTACCAATGATGAGTATGCCATTTTGCGGCTGACTTCAAAAGGATTGTCAGTATTAAATAATGAAGAAACTGTATGGATGAAGCTGGTAAAAGAACAGAATAACAGTGAAAAGGAAACGCCAAAGAAGAGCAGAAAGAAAAAGAATACTCTGGCCGGGGCCGGTGAATTTACAGAGTCAGAGGAAACTCTGTTTGAAACTTTGCGCAGGCTTCGCGCCCAGATTGCAAAAGAAGAAAAAGTTCCACCTTATATTGTATTTTCTGATAAGACACTGACTCACATGTGTATTGTAAAACCGGAAGATAAGGAAGAAATGCTTTCTGTGTCTGGTGTGGGAGAGTTTAAATATGAGAAATATGGAGAACGCTTTTTAGAGGCGATCAGAAATCAGGCAGATATAAAGGCGTGATCAGGATTCTGGGAGAACATCACAAAGATCAGGAGGAGAGAAGACAGATGGAAGAAAACAGGATAAACAGTGCCGGTGACAGCACAGGATCAGCAGAAAATCCCCAAACACCTCATAAGCGCCGTGTCCGCTACAAAGGAACTCATCCAAGGTCCTATAAAGAGAAATATAAAGAACTGCAGCCGGAAAAATATGGAGATACCATTGCAAAGGTTATCAGTAAGGGAAGTACGCCTGCAGGCATGCATATTTCCATTATGGTAAAGGAGATCCTGGATTTTCTGGATATTAAACCAGGACAGACCGGGTTAGATGCCACCTTAGGATATGGTGGTCATACAAGCCACATGTTAGCTTGTTTAAAAGGTGAAGGCCATATGTATGCCCTGGATGTGGACACCATTGAAATGGAAAAGACCAGAAAACGTCTGGCAGATAAGGGATTTGGACCGGATATTTTAACTATTAAACATTTAAATTTTGCAAATATTGATCAGGTGGCAGAGGAAGCCGGCGGTTTTGATTTTGTTCTGGCTGATCTGGGTGTATCTTCCATGCAGATCGACAATCCGGACAGGGGATTTTCTTTTAAAAATGAAGGTCCTTTGGATCTGAGACTGGATCCATCCAAGGGAGAAACCGCAGCAGAACGTTTAAAAGAGCTTAACTTTGAAGAATTAAAGGGAATGCTGATCGAAAATTCAGACGAGCCGTATGCAGAGCAGATCGCAAGAAAAGTGATGAATGAAAAGAAGCATGGATGTCCCATTGAGACCACTACCCGTTTAAAAGAAGTGATTGAAGAAGCTCTTTCATTCCTGCCGGAAGCAGATAAAAAAGAAGCAGTGAAAAAATCCTGTCAGCGTACGTTTCAGGCGCTGCGTATTGATATTAACAGTGAATTTGAAGTATTGTATGCATTTTTAGATAAACTTCCAGGTGCATTAAAGCCAGGAGGAAGAGCTGCAATCCTTACTTTTCATTCAGGGGAAGATCGTCTGGTAAAGAAAGCTTTTAAAGAAGGGTTAAAAGCCGGGATCTACAGCCAGATCAATCAGGATGTGATCCGTCCGTCTGCAGAAGAATGTGCGAAAAACGGCAGAGCAAAGTCTACAAAGCTTCGCTGGGCCATAAAGGCGCAGGTTTAAATGCAGGGCATCATTGTATGTAAAAACCGGCAGCTTTTTATCATTCCCAGGTGTGATGAGGTGTAATGCAACAAGGAATTTATAGTGTAACTGAACTGGGAATGAAATAAGCTGCCGGTTCATCCGTTCATATAGATAATGCACAAGCAGGCAGTTTTATTGCAAAAATAAGCTGCCTTTTATTGCCAGTGCATTTAAACTGTGCTAAGATATGAGTTGCTTGTACTCTGGGAATCTTTACGCAAAGGTATGTGTAGGGAAAATTCTGAGAGTACATTTGTACGAAAGAGAGGAAAGTATAGTGATAGCATATCTGATCGTCTGCCCGTTGGTGTTTCTGGCAGGTCTTGTAGATTCCATTGCCGGAGGCGGAGGACTTATTTCACTTCCCGGATATCTGATCGCAGGAGTTCCGGCTCATATGGCTCTTGGAACGAATAAAATGAGTTCTACCATAGGCACATCTATTTCTGCTGTGCGTCTGCTAAAGCACGGTTATCTGAAAGGGAAAATGGCTATGGCCGCAGCATCGGCGATCTGCGCTATGACAGGTTCTGTTCTGGGAGCAAAGGCGTCACTGCTGGTTTCAGATTCTGTGATCCGGCACATGATGATCATTGTTTTGCCCATTGTAGCTTATCATGTATTAAGAAATAAGAGCATGGGGGAAGATGAAACAACAGGAACAGTTCCTTATAAAAAGATGTTTCTGATTTCTATGATCGCGGCTTTTTCCATTGGCTGTTATGATGGTTTTTACGGACCGGGTACAGGCACATTTCTGCTGCTTGTATTTACAGGAGCTGCGAAAATGGATATCCGCAGCGCATCCGCACAGACCAAGATCATCAATCTTTCCTCCAATGTGGCGGCACTGGTGACATTTATTATAGCAGGAAATGTTTATTATCCTCTGGGACTGGCAGCAGCAGCCTGTTCTGTAGCAGGCAATTATCTGGGATCGGGGCTGGTAGTCCATGACGGACAGAAAATCGTCCGTCCGGTGGTTCTGGTGGTACTGGGGATATTATTTATAAAAATACTGACTGGCAACTAAAAAGGAGAAATGTATATGAAGTGGAAAAAATTCACTCTTACAACAACCACAGAAGCAGTTGATCTTGTAAGCAGCATGCTGGATGATGTGGGTATTGAGGGCATTGAAGTAGAAGATAATGTTCCTCTTACAGAAAAAGAAACAAAAGGAATGTTTATTGATATCCTTCCAGAGCTTCCGCCGGATGAAGGCGTTGCGAAAGTAAGTTTCTATCTGGATGATGATGATCAGGTAGAGGAAATGCTGCACCGTGTCAATGAAGGACTGGATGAGCTGGCTGCTTATACAGATCTGGGACAGCGCATGATCGAAGCTTCTGAGACAGAGGATAAAGACTGGATCAATAACTGGAAGCAGTATTTTAAGCCCTTTACAGTGGATCATATCCTGATCAAACCTACCTGGGAGACCATTCCGGAAGAACACAAGGATAAGCTGTTAGTACAGATCGATCCGGGAACTGCTTTTGGTACTGGTATGCATGAGACTACCCAGTTATGTATCCGTCAGCTGGAAAAATATGTTCACAGTGAAAGTGAAATCCTGGATGTAGGAACAGGAAGTGGTATTTTGGGTATTACTGCTTTAAAGCTGGGGGCAAAAGAAGTCTGGGGAACCGATCTGGATGAAAATGCCATTACAGCTGTTGGGGAAAATCTGGAAGCCAATGATATAAGCAGTGACCGTTTCCATGTACTTCAGGGAAATATCATTGATGATAAATCTGTTCAGGACTGGGCCGGATATGAGAAATATGATATTGTAGTTGCCAACATTTTGGCAGATGTTATCATCATGCTGGTAAAAGAGATTCCGGTACATCTGAAAAAAGGCGGATATTTCATTACTTCCGGTATCATTAATCTGAAGGAAGAGGCAGTACGGGCAGCTTTTGCTGCCAGTGAGGAACTGGAAGTTGTAGAGATCACTTATCAGGGAGAATGGCTCTCTGTTACTGCAAGAAAGAAATAGGAGCTTTGCATGTATCATTTTTTTGTGGATTCTTCGGCAATCGGAGAAGGAAAGGTAAGGATCACGGGAGCGGATCTGAACCATATGAAAAATGTGCTCCGTATGAAGCCGGGAGAAGCAGTGCTCATCAGTGACGGTACAGGGAAAGATTATAACTGTCAGGTAGAAACTTATACAGAAGGGGAAGGGATTTTAGAGATCCTTTCTGAAAATGAGGACAGCAGAGAGCTTCCTTCCAGGATCTGGCTCTTTCAGGGACTGCCAAAATCAGATAAAATGGAAGTGATCATCCAGAAAGCTGTGGAACTTGGAGCTGCAGGTGTGATCCCGGTTGCTACCAGAAATGCAGTGGTAAAACTGGACGCAAAAAAGGCAGAAAGTAAGGTACGCCGCTGGCAGGCGATCGCGGAAAGCGCGGCCAAGCAGTCAAAACGCAGTTATATCCCCCAAGTGGGAGCAGTGATGAGCTTAAAAGAGGCATTTTCTTATATAGAAGAGCAGAAGTTCGACCTTTGTATGATCCCTTATGAACTGGAAAAGGGAATGGATGGAACCAAGCAGGTATTAAGCAGATTGGCATCAGGACAGCAGATCGCAGTGTTTATCGGACCGGAAGGCGGCTTTGATGAAGAAGAGATCCGGCTGGCTTTAGAAAAAAACGTGATCCCGGTCAGCCTTGGAAAGCGGATCCTGCGCACGGAAACAGCGGGACCTGCCATACTGGCTCTTCTGATGATGAAGTTTGAAGGAGCATTTTAATGGAAGCATATTTTGATAATTCAGCCACAACAAAGGCACTGGATTCTGTCAGGGATATTATGGTAAAGACCCTGATGGAGGATTACGGAAATCCTTCTGCCAAGCATAAAAAGGGAATGGAAGCGGAAAATTACATCCGTCAGGCGGCAGCCGATATTGCAAAGACATTGAAGGTAAAGGACAAGGAGATCCTGTTTACTTCCGGCGGTACAGAGTCTAATAATACGGCTCTGATTGGAACTGCACTGGCAAACCAGAGAGCAGGAAAGCACATTATCAGTACCAGGATCGAACATGCATCGGTTTATCAGCCTCTGGCATTTCTGGAGTCTTTAGGATTTGAGGTAACCTATCTTCATGTGGATCATAATGGACATATTTCTCTGGAAGAACTGGAGCAGTCCATTCGCCCGGATACGATCCTGGTGTCAGTGATGTATGTAAATAATGAGATCGGTGCCATTGAACCGGTTGAGGAGATCGCCCGTCTGGTACATGGAAAGAATCCAAAGATCGTATTTCATGTAGATGCCATCCAGGCATATGGAAAAATGGTGATCCGTCCGAAAAAGCAGGGGATCGACCTGTTAAGTGTCAGCGGACATAAGATCCACGGACCAAAGGGTGTTGGTTTCTTATATATGGATGAGAAAGTAAAGATCCGTCCTCTGATCTATGGAGGCGGCCAGCAGAAGGATATGCGCTCCGGTACGGAAAACGTTTCTGGCATCGCAGGTCTTGGTGTGGCTGCGAAAGAGATGTATACCGATCACAGTGCCAAAATGGAATATCTTACCAGTTTAAAGGATTATCTGATTGATAAAGCATCAGAACTGGAAGGTGTCACAGTCAACAGCTTAAAAGGCGCTGAAGGTGCACCTCAGATCGTAAGTTTAAGCTTTGCAGGTGTGAGAAGTGAGGTGCTTCTTCATGCACTGGAAGAAAAAGGAATCTATGTTTCCTCCGGTTCTGCCTGCTCCTCCAATCATCCGGCTATCAGCGGTACTTTAAAGGCGGTAGGTGTGAAAAAAGAATTACTGGATTCTACCTTAAGATTCAGTTTTGGTATGTTTAATAAGAGGGAAGAGATCGACTATGCGGTGGATGTTTTGAAGGAGCTTCTGCCGGTGCTTAGGAGATTTACAGTGAAATAACAGACAAAAGAAAGGAAGTATTATGCAGTACCAGTCATTTTTGATCAAGTATGCAGAGATTGGCACAAAGGGTAAAAACAGATACATGTTTGAAGATGCCCTGATCCGTCAGATCCGTTATGCCTTAAGCTCTGTAGACGGTGAGTTTGATGTTACAAAGGAATCCGGCCGTATTTATGTAAAGGCTTTAGGAGAGTATGATTATGATGATACCATTGAAGCGCTAAAGCGTGTATTTGGTATCGCTGATATCTGCCCGATGGTGCAGATCGATGATAAGGATTATGAGAACCTGAAGAAACATGTAGTAGAATACATGGATCAGGTGTATCCGGATAAGAATATTACTTTTAAGGTAGATGCCAGAAGAGGAGACAAGCAGTATCCTGTAAGTTCTGAGCAGATCAACCGTGATATGGGTGAGGCGATCTTAGATGCGTTCCCACAGATGAAGGTGGATGTACATCATCCGGATGTTCTTCTGCGTGTGGAGATCCGTCAGAAGGTAAATCTGTTCTCTCTGATGATCCCGGGACCAGGTGGTATGCCGATCGGCACCAATGGTCAGGCGATGCTGCTGCTTTCAGGCGGTATTGACAGCCCGGTTGCAGGCTATATGATCGCAAAACGTGGAGTGAAGATCGATGCAGTGTATTTCCATGCACCGCCATACACCAGCGAGAGAGCAAAACAGAAGGTAGTAGATCTGGCAAATCTGGTAGCACGTTATTCTGGTCCGATCAATCTGCATGTGGTTAATTTTACGGATATCCAGCTTTATATTTATGAGCAGTGCCCACATGAGGAGCTGACGATCATCATGCGCCGTTATATGATGCGTATTGCACAGGCTATCGCTGAGAAAACTGGTTCTATCGCACTGATCACAGGTGAGAGTATTGGTCAGGTGGCTTCTCAGACCTTACAGTCATTAGCTTCTACCAATGAAGTGTGCACCATGCCTGTTTTCCGTCCGGTCATCGGATTTGACAAGCAGGAGATCGTGGATGTTTCTGAGAAGATCGGTACTTATGAGACTTCCATCCAGCCTTATGAGGACTGCTGCACCATTTTTGTGGCAAAGCATCCGGTTACCAAGCCAAACCTTAAGGTGATCAGAAATTCTGAGCGTCATCTGGAAGAGAAGATCGATGAGATGGTGAAGACGGCTCTGGATACGGTGGAAGTTATTAAGTGTGATGGGAATATTTAGGATTGAAGGCTGAGAAAGTCGCAAAGGGGCCTTTTTTCAATCAAACATTGTTCGCTGGCCTTCGCTTGCGTCAGTCCGCCTGTATCGGACTGCGTCCGTTACATTCGTACAGCCGCGCTCAGGATGCGTACAATTGTTTGATTGAAAGCGGCCCCGGCAGCGTTTTCTCATGAGGAGAGAGAAGAATAAAAAAAGAGCCGCGCAGGGCGCGGCTCACTGTTGATTTTTAGCTCAAACTCAGTCGATGATGTATGGAGAAAGTGTAGAAAGAATGCTGTCCACATCGTTCTCTGCATGGATGTTTAAGTCAATCGGCTTGGACAGATCCAGGCTGAAAATACCCATAATGGATTTTGCGTCGATGACATATCTGCCGGAAACCAGATCAAAATCAACATCGAACTTAGCTAAATCATTTACGAAAGATTTAACCTTATCAATGGAATTTAATGAAATTCTAACTGTTTTCATAGGAAGCCCCTCCTTGTGTGGTATGTAAATCTTTTTTGCAGATAAAACTGCTTACTTTTAATACTAAAGGTCAGTGGTATAAAAGTCAATAGTGAGATTGTATGAAAAAACTTTAGAAATATAGGAGGTTATATTATGCCGAAAGCAGCCCTTCATAATCTGGGGTGCAAAGTGAATGCTTATGAAACGGAAGCCATGGAGCAGCAGCTTAAGGAAAGAGGGTATGAGATCGTTCCTTTTGATGAAAAGGCGGATGTTTATATTATAAATACGTGTTCTGTTACGAATATTGCAGACCGCAAGTCAAGGCAGATGCTCCATCGGGCGAAAAAGCTGAATCCGGAGTCTGTTGTGGTGGCGGCAGGCTGTTATGTGCAGGTGGCATCGGAAGAGCTTAAGAAGGATGCCAGCGTGGATATTGTGATCGGAAATAATAAGAAGGCGGAGCTGGCAGATATCCTGGATGAATATTTAGGCAATGTTCATGAGGAAGAAGAGGCAGAGGTGTTTGTCACTGACCTTTCTCATGAAAGTGATTATGAGGCGCTTCATCTGGAGCAGCCTTCGGATCATACGAGAGCTTTTATCAAGGTTCAGGATGGATGCAATCAGTTCTGCAGCTACTGTATTATCCCCTATGCCAGAGGCAGGGTGCGCAGCAGAAGCCGTGAAGATGTGGTAAAAGAGATCACAGGGCTGGTGGCTCAGGGATATAAAGAAGCGGTTCTTACCGGTATCCATTTAAGCTCTTATGGAATTGAGCATATGGAAGGAAATCCTGTAAGTCAGGGAGACTGGAATCACAGGGAACTTCTGGCTCTGATCCGTGAAGTTCATGAGATCAAAGGACTGGAACGGATCCGGCTGGGATCTTTGGAACCACGTATTATTACAGAAGAGTTTGCAAAAAGCCTGGCAGAGCTTCCAAAGTTCTGTCCTCATTTCCACCTGTCTTTACAAAGTGGCTGTGACAGTGTTTTAAAGAGGATGAACCGTCATTATACCACAGAGGATTATTTAAAAAGATGTGAAATTCTGAGAAAATATTTTAAGCGTCCGGCGATCACTACGGATGTGATCGTAGGCTTCCCGGGAGAAACTGAGGAAGAGTTTGAAATTACAGAAAAATATCTGGAAAAAGTGCATTTTTATGAGATGCATGTGTTTAAATATTCCAGAAGAGCGGGTACGAAGGCTGCTGCCATGCCGGATCAGATCCAGGAGCAGGAAAAGGGCCTCCGTTCTGACAGACTTCTTGAGCTGGAGAAGAGGATGTCTGAGGAGTTTAGAAGAGGATTTTTAGGTGAAACTGTTTCTGTCCTCTTTGAGGAAATGATTACGGTTGATGGAAAGGAATATCTGGTGGGACATACGCCGGAGTATGTAAAAGCGGCACTTTCTAAAGAGGATTGTGAGAGACTGCATGCTGTTTCTGGCATGATTTTAGAGGCTCAGGCAAAAGAACTTCTTACACCGGATATACTTCTGTTAAAAAATACTATTGCCGAATAGAAAAATATAGAGTAAAATATATAAGAATACGTAAAGGACGTGATGATATGGGCAATATAAAAGAGACACAGTATTTTCAGGCTGTTCAGGACAAAAAGGTAGAAGTAAGCGATGTACTGGAGCAGGTGTATATTGCCTTGACCGAGAAAGGATATAACCCTGTAAATCAGATCGTAGGTTATATTATGTCTGGGGATCCTACTTATATTACCAGCCATAAGGGAGCCAGAAGCCTTATTATGAAGGTGGAGAGAGATGAGATCCTGGAAGAACTGATGGCGGTATATATTGATGCCCGTTTAAAATAGGGCAGCTAGGAAAATAGGTTCAGGGAGTGTGATACTTTCTGGTTTAACGTCCATTAAAGTCTCTGTATGGGGATTTTTTATGGGCGTTTTTTTCTGACGCCAAAAGCTTCTTGTCCGCTGCAAGCGGGCGAGAAGATGCAAGGCTGAACTGTGATGATTTTAGTGTGCGCGGAGGAATTGAATATGAGGATTATGGGGCTTGATTATGGCTCAAAGACGGTAGGGGTAGCAGTGTGCGATCCCTTAGGGATCACTGCACAGGCAGTAGAGACTATTACCAGAAAGGATGAAAATAAACTGCGTCAGACTCTTGCCAGAATTGAAGCTCTGGCTAAGGAGTATGGGGTAGAAAAGTTCGTTCTTGGTTATCCTAAAAATATGAATAATACAGTAGGAGACCGCGCAGAAAAGTCAGAAGAACTGAAAGCGGCATTGGAGAGAAGAACAGGGCTTCCTGTGGAGTTGTGGGATGAACGTCTTACAACGGTAGCAGCAGAGCGGGTTCTTATGGAAAGTGGTGTCCGACGTGAACACAGAAAAGAATCCGTAGACCAGATCGCAGCGGCAATGATCCTTCAGGGATATTTAGATCATCTGTCCATGATAAAGAAAGAGGATGGAGAAATCAATGAATAAGCCGATGAATGAAAAAGAAGACTGCATTACGATGATGACAGATTCAGGAGAATCTGTGGATTTTTACGTATTGGAAGAGACAAGAATCCATGGAAAAGACTATCTTCTGGTGACAGATGCTCCGGAAGGTGAAGATGGAGAATGTTATATTTTAAAAGATGTATCCGGTGAAAATGACAGTGAAGCTTTATTCGAGTTTGTAGAAGATGACAAGGAACTGGATGGAGTTATGGGTATTTTTGAAGCGTTATTAGAGGATGCAGACGTGGAGTTAGAAAAATAATAGGAGGAATCAGCTTGAGTTTAGAAGAGAACGTGAATGAAAATGTAAAACCTGAGATCAGTGTAGAAGATAAACTGGAAAATGGTACTGGAGAGAATCGTGAAGAAGGTGCAAAACCAGCCAGAAGACCACAGTACAGAAGACCAAGACGTGCACCGAAAGCATCAAAGACTGTAAAGACAGAAGAAAAAGAAGGAACAGAAAACCAGGAGATGACAGCAGAGCCGAAAGCAGAAGAAAGACGTAAAGCGGCTCCTGCAAGAGGAAGACAGCAGGGAACAAGAAAGTCCCTTCCGGCTGTAAAAGAAGCAGGAGAGAGAAAAGCACCTGTAAGAAAACCTTCCAGAAGCAGTCAGAAAGAGGCAAAGAGTAAGTTAAAGATCATACCGTTAGGCGGCTTAGAGCAGATTGGTATGAACATTACTGCATTTGAGTATGAAGATTCCATTATTGTTGTAGACTGCGGTCTTGCATTTCCGGGAGATGATATGTTAGGTATTGACCTGGTGATCCCGGATGTGTCTTATTTAAAGCAGAATATTGATAAGGTAAAAGGTTTCGTGATCACCCATGGTCATGAGGATCATATTGGTGCATTGCCATATATCTTACAGCAGGTAAATGTACCGGTTTACGGCACAAAACTGACCATTGCCTTAATTGAACATAAATTAAAAGAGCATAACCTGTTAAAGAACACTAAGCGTAAGGTTATGAAACATGGACAGTCTGTAAATTTAGGATGTTTCCGTGTAGAGTTTATTAAGACGAACCACAGTATCCAGGATGCATCTGCCCTGGCTATTTTCTCACCGGTAGGTATTGTCCTTCATACAGGCGACTTTAAGATTGATTATACCCCGGTATTTGGTGATCCCATCGATCTGCAGCGTTTTGCAGAACTTGGCAAAAAAGGCGTGCTGGCGATGTTAGCAGACAGTACCAATGCTACCAGACCTGGATTTACCATGTCTGAGCGCAGTGTAGGAAAGACCTTTGACACCATTTTTGCAGAGCATACAAACCACCGTATTATTGTTGCTACGTTTGCTTCTAATGTGGACCGTGTACAGCAGGTGGTAAATACGGCTTATAAATATGGCCGCAAGGTGGTGGTAGAAGGCCGCAGCATGGTTACGATCATTGATATTGCCAGTGAACTGGGATATATCAATATTCCGGAAGGTACTTTGATCGATATTGATCAGTTAAAGAATTATCCGCCGGAATCTACGGTACTGATCACAACCGGCAGTCAGGGTGAATCTATGGCAGCTTTGTCACGTATGGCAGCCAGCATCCATAAGAAAGTATCCATTGTGCCGGGAGATGTAGTAGTATTAAGCTCTACTCCGATTCCTGGAAATGAGAAGGCAGTTGCAAATGTGATCAATGAACTTTCTGCAAAGGGAGCAAAGGTGATCTGTCAGGATACCCACGTTTCCGGACATGCATGCCAGGAAGATTTAAAGCTGATCTATTCTCTGGTACATCCGAAATTTGCTATTCCGGTACATGGTGAGTTCCGTCACAGAATGGCACAGAAGGAACTGGCTGAGTACATGGGAGTTGCAAAGGAGAATGCACTGCTGGTAAATTCAGGTGATGTAGTGTCACTGGATGAGGACAGCTGCCAGGTAACTGATCATGTAGCCTGCGGTGCGATCCTGGTTGATGGCCTTGGTGTTGGTGATGTAGGAAATATCGTATTAAGAGACAGACAGAATCTGGCTCAGAATGGTATCATTGTAGTTGTTCTTACATTAGAGAAACATTCAAATCAGCTGCTTTCCGGCCCGGATATCGTATCCAGAGGTTTTGTGTATGTAAGAGAGTCGGAAGATCTGTTGGAAGAAGCCCACAATGTGGTTGCTGATGCAGTAGCAGATTGTCTGGACCGCCATGTAAGTGACTGGGGCAAGATCAAGAACATTATCAAGGACAGTTTAAGCGATTTCTTATGGAAGCGGATGAAGAGAAATCCGATGATCTTACCGATCATTATGGAAGTGTAAGCGCAGAAACGATCTGGAGATATTACAGGAAGCATATGGCACAAAAGGTGCAAAAAAGCGTTTCGGTGCATATAGAGTAAAAAATGGAGGTGGAGAAGCATGAGCAGCCGTACAAGAGAGATCAACAGAATAACCATGGCGATCATCCGTATTTCGGTGAAGCTGATGCTTCTTGCTCTTTTGATCCTGCTTTTATATGAGGCAGTGATCCAGGGATATGCCTTCGGCCATGCAGTGTTTTATGCAGAAGCGATGGAAGACGCGCCTGGGCACGATATTACAGTAGTGGTAAAAGACGGGGAAAATGTATCCCAGGCTGCAGATGAACTGGAGAAAAAGGGCCTGATCAAAAATATCTATGCCTTTTTGTTCCAGAGCCGTTTTTATGATTATAACAAGATCTACCCGGGAACCTATACTTTAAATACATCCATGACTTCTAAGGATATTCTTCAAAAACTCAGTGAAAAGCCGGAAACGGATGAGGAAGATAAGACAAATACATCAGGTACAGACGCTAAAAAACATCAATCAGAACTTCAGGCAGAAGAGGCAAATGCAGCAGATGCTGCAAAAAGCACTCTTTCAGCAGGAAAAGCCCAGGCAGACGAATATTCTTATTCCGGCGAAGATGAGGAAGAAGGCGGCTGGATCGAAGATGTAACAGAGGATGGACAAAATGATCGTAGATAACAGGATTACAGAATATCTTCATTCCCTGGAAAACAGCAGGGGGGATCTTCTGGATGGAATTGAAAAAAAAGCGATAGAAGACGGGGTTCCTATTATACGCAGTGAAACGGCAGCATTACTGCGAAGCCTGACAGCTGCTTTGCAGCCGGCAAATATTTTAGAGATCGGAACAGCTGTAGGCTACTCTGCTTTGCAGATGTGCCAGGTCATGCCGGCAAACTGTCATATTACTACCATTGAAAAATACGAAAAACGTATCCCGGAAGCGAAAGAAAATTTTAAAAAGGCAGGAGAAGAAAGCCGGATCACTTTTTTGGAGGGAGATGCGGATTTCTGGCTGAGAGAATTAAAAGGAAAAAAGTTTGATCTGGTATTTATGGATGCGGCCAAGGGACAGTATTTAAACTGGCTTCCGCTGCTGTTAGATCTGATGCCAGTTGGATCTGTGCTTATTTCTGATAATGTACTTCAGGATGGGGATGTAGTCCAGTCCCGCTTTGCAGTGCAGCGCAGAAACCGTACCATTCACAGCAGGATGCGTGAATATCTGTATGAATTAAAACATATGGAAGAATTTGAAACTGCAGTGATCCCTATAGGAGATGGGGTTACTATCAGTACCAGGATCAGATAGGAGAAGATAGATAAAAATGAGAAAGACAGAGTTATTAATACCGGCAGGCAGTCTGGATGTGTTAAAAACGGCCGTTATTTACGGTGCAGATGCCGTATATATAGGAGGAGAGGCTTTTGGACTGAGAGCCAAAGCCCACAACTTCTCTTTAGAGGACATGAAAGAAGGAATTGCCTTTGCCCATGCGCATGATGTAAAGGTCTATGTAACAGCCAATATTCTGGCTCATAATCAGGACCTGCCAGGGGTGGAGGCTTATTTTGAAGAATTGAAAGAAGTAGGACCGGATGCATTGATCATTTCCGATCCAGGTGTATTTGAGATCGCCAAAAGAGTGCTTCCGGATACAGAACTTCATGTAAGCACCCAGGCAAATAATACCAACTATGGAACGTATCTGTTCTGGAACCGCATGGGAGCGAAGCGTGTAGTTTCTGCCAGAGAGCTTTCTTTAGCAGAGATCAAAGAGATCCGTGCCCATATTCCGGATGATATGGAAATTGAAAGCTTTATCCATGGCGCTATGTGTATTTCCTATTCCGGAAGATGCCTGTTAAGTAATTTCTTTACAGGACGTGATGCCAATCAGGGTGCATGTACTCATCCATGCCGCTGGAAATATTCCATTGTAGAAGAGACCAGACCGGGAGAATACATGCCTGTATATGAAAATGAAAGAGGCACCTATATCTTTAATTCCAAGGATCTTTGTATGATCGAGCATGTTCCGAAACTGATTGATGCAGGAATTGACAGCTTTAAGATCGAAGGCCGTATGAAAACGGCTTTATATGTGGCTACTGTAGCAAGAACTTACCGGAAAGCCATTGATGATTATCTGAAAGATCCAAAACTTTATGAAGCAAATATGGAGTGGTACAAGGAAGAAATCGGAAAATGTACCTACCGTGAATTTACCACTGGTTTTTACTTCGGAAAGCCGGGAAGTGATGCTCAGATTTACAATAGCAATACGTATGTAAAGAATTATACCTATCTGGGTACAGCAGAAGAAACTGACGGAAAGGGACGCTGCCGCATTGAACAGAAGAATAAGTTTTCTGTAGGTGAGACCATTGAGATCATGAAGCCGGACGGCAGAAACCTGGAAGTAGTTGTTAAGAGCATTTGTGATGAAGAGGGAAATGAACAGGAAAGTGCTCCACATCCAAAGCAGATCCTGTGGGTAGATTTAGGCGCAGATGTGGATAAGTATGATATTATCCGTAAAAAAGAGGATAAGTAATGGAGAATCCCCTTGACGGTTACATTGCTATAAAGGATGTTTGGTCAAAACGCGGAGATAACAGTTTTGCTAAAAAGGAGGTGCTCACATGGCAGATATGGTCCTGTTAGGACTGGCGATCATTTGTACAGCATATTTTATGCTTATCGTTTTTTATGCTGGAATGGGGACCTCTTTTGCTTTTATCTGGCTTTTTTTTGCAGCTCTTTGTGTATTTCTTGTATATGGAAAATGGTATTACAGGAAAAATATGGACCGCATCCCACAGTGGGTGCCAGTGAGTGTTGCTACCACCTGTATTGCCGGCGTGGTTATTATGACAGCTCTTTGTATTTTGGTGTTTATGGGGGCTGCGGCCAGTGAAGAAGAGGATCTGGATTATGTGATCGTGCTGGGAGCCAGAGTTAAGGAACATACAGTAAGTAATTCCCTGAAAAAGAGACTGGATAAGGCCATTGAATATGCAGAGAAAAATCCAGAGACGTATCTGGTGCTCTCAGGAGGAAAAGGTCCGGATGAACCGGTATCTGAAGCACAGGCGATGTATCAATACCTGGTTTACAATGGCGTAAGGCCGGGGCAGCTTTTATTAGAAGAACATTCTGTAAGTACAGTAGAAAATCTGGCTTACAGTAAGATCATCATTGAAAGCCACCGGGAAATGCTGCGCCATGAAAGAGAAGAAAAAAATCACCAGATGTTTTCGAGAGAGCCAAAAGGCAATTATCTCATTGCTGCGGACAAACCTTTGGAAGTGGGTGTACTTACCAGCAATTTCCATGTATACAGAGCATGCATGATCGCAAAAAAATGGGGCTTTGAAAATGTCTACGGCATCAGCGCCCAGTCAGATCCGGTGCTTTTCATCCATTTATGTGTACGTGAATGCGCATCGATCATTAAGGATAGAATAATGGGAAACATGTAAGGTGCCCAAAAGAAAAACAAGCGCCGTCAAAGACGGCATTTGTTTTTCTTGGGCCCTTAACGAGCAAACCGTCTGCGCCAGCAGACAGTGGAGCGCGCAGCGCGGGTTTGCGAGTCTAATTACGAACCGAGCCAATAAGATAGGAGAGTATACAACATGAACAGACAGCAGATGCTTGAACAGGTAGAAAAACTTTCTGCCTATGAGGTAAAAGACCACCGTTTCATAGAAGAGATGAATTCTGAAGGAATGGTACTGGAACATAAAAAAAGCGGCGCCAGACTGTTCCTTATGAGTAATGAGGATGATAACAAAGTATTTTCCATTGGATTCAGAACACCACCGGCAGACAGCACAGGACTTCCTCATATCCTGGAACACAGCGTACTGGAAGGTTCTGAAAAGTTTCCGGTAAAGGATCCCTTTGTAGAACTGGTGAAAGGTTCTTTAAATACCTTTTTAAATGCAATGACTTATCCGGATAAGACAGTATATCCGGTAGCCAGCTGCAATGACAAGGACTTCCAGAATCTTATGGACGTATATTTAGACGGTGTGTTTCATCCTTCTATCTATAAAGAGCCAAAGATCTTTAAACAGGAAGGCTGGCATTATGAACTGCCTTCAGAGGATGCACCGCTGACAGTTAATGGTGTTGTATATAATGAGATGAAAGGCGCATTTTCTTCACCGGAAAGTGTTTTAGAGCGTTTTACAAGCGCTGTGCTGTTTCCAGATACGACCTATAGCAATGAATCTGGCGGTGACCCGGCGGTGATCCCCAATTTAAGTTATGAGCAGTTTATTCAGTTCCACAAAGATTATTATCATCCGGCCAACAGCTATATCTATCTCTATGGCGACATGGATATGGAAGAAAAGCTTTTATGGCTGGATAAAGAATACTTGTCTGCCTATGACAAAAAAGATTTCACGTTAGATTCAGCTATTGCTTTTCAGAAGCCGTTTGCAGGTCCGGTAGAAAGAGAGACAACCTATTCCGTAACGGCAAACGAGGGAACAGAAGATAATACCTATCTGTCCTTAAACACAGTGGTAGGAACAGATATTGACCCGGTTCTCTATGTTGCTTTCCAGATCTTAGACTACACCCTGATCAGTGCACCGGGAGCACCATTAAAACAGGCTCTGATCGATGCACACATTGGTCAGGATATTATGGGCGGCTATGAAAACGGTATTCTTCAGCCATATTTTTCTGTAGTTGCGAAAAATGCAAATAAAGAGCAGAAAGGTGAATTCTTATCTGTTGTAAAAGGTACGCTGAGAAAACTGGCAGATCAGGGAATTGACAAAAAGAGCCTTCTGGCAGGTTTAAATTATTATGAATTCCGTTACAGAGAAGCAGATTACGGTTCTGCGCCTAAGGGACTGATGTATGGCCTCTGGTCTATGGACAGCTGGCTGTACGATGCAGATCCAATGCTTCATTTACAATACCAGAAGACCTTTGATTATCTGAAAAAAGCCGCGCAGGAAGGTTATTTTGAGCAGCTGATCAAAGATTACCTTTTGGATAATCCTCATGAAGCAGTTGTGATCATAAGCCCAAAGATCGACCAGACAGCCAAAGAGGATGCAGAGCTGGCAGAGCGCCTGGCTAAATATAAAGAGTCTTTAAGCGATGAACAGGTAAAGGCACTGGTAAAAGAAACGAAAGAACTTAAGGCATATCAGGAAGAACCATCTGCAAAGGAAGATCTGGAGAAGATCCCTATGCTTGGCAGAGAGGATATTAAACGACAGGAAGAGCCGTTTTCTTATCAGGTAAAGCAGGAAGAAGGAACAACGGTTGTTCATAGCCCTATGTTTACTTCCGGTATTGCCTATATTAAATTGCTGTTTGATATGAGCGTGATCCCACAGGAGGACCTTCCTTATGCATCTCTTTTAAAATCTGTGTTAGGATATGTAGATACTGAAAACTTTACCTATCAGGATCTGACCAGCGAGATTCATTTAAACAGCGGCGGACTGGATTTTTATGTTTCTTCCTGGGAAAACTTAAGAAAAAACGGAGTTTTTAAGGGTGCATTTACAGCAGGTATCAAGGTTCTCTATGAAAAAGTGGACTTTGCATTTGGAATTATCAGAGAAATACTTACTGCTTCTAAATTAGACGATGAAAAACGCTTAGGCGAGATTTTAGATGAAGTGCGTTCCAGATCCAGAATGCGCTTAGAAGGTGCTTCCCACAGCGCAGCTGTTGCAAGAGCATGCTCTTATTTTTCAGCAGTAAGAGCTTTTGATGATATAACCGGTGGCATCAGTTATTTCCATTTTTTGGAAAAAACAGCAGATGCCTACAGTAAGGATGAAAATTTCCGCAAAGACCTGATCAAAAAGCTGAAAGAAACAGCAGATAAGCTGTTTGCGGCAGATAATCTTATGGTATGCTATACAGCAGATGAAGAAGGATATAAAGTTCTTCCGGGAGAATTAAAGAAATTCAAGGCTGTGTTAAATAATAAGCCAGGCAAGAGGTATACTTTTGAATTTACACCAGAACTGAAAAATGAAGGTTTTAAGACTTCTTCAAAAGTAAATTATGTAGCACGCTGTGGTTCTTTTGCTGCAGAGTCCTATACCGGCGCACTGGAAGTATTAAAAGTCATTATGAACTATGAGTATTTATGGCAGAATCTTCGTGTGATCGGCGGCGCTTATGGTTGCATGAGCAGCTTTGGAAGAAGCGGAACCGGCTGCCTGGTATCTTACAGAGATCCGAAGCTTGCGGCTACTGATAAGATCTATGAAGGAATCCCGGAATATTTAAAGAACTTTTCTATTGATGAGAGGGATATGACAAAATATGTGATCGGTGCTATGAGCAATGTAGATACACCATTAAGCCCTTCAGCAAAAGGATCCAGAAATCTGACAGCTTATCTGTCCGGCCTTACAGATGAAATGATGCAGAAAAAGAGAGACCAGATTTTGGATGTGACTCAGGAAGATATCCGCGGGCTGGCAGGTATCCTGGAATCCATTTTAAATACAGGTGCTTTCTGCGTGATTGGAAATGAGCAGCAGATCGAAGGGGATAAAAAGATGTTTAAGGAAGTAAAGGAACTGTTCCACTGATCCGTGAAAGTTAAAAGTACACATATATGAAACAGGAGAAAAGAATGGAAGATAACAAACAGAAAAAATCAGGTTTTGTAACTCTGATCGGACGCCCAAATGTTGGAAAATCCACATTGATGAACCACCTGATCGGTCAGAAGATCGCTATTACCTCTGATAAGCCTCAGACTACCAGAAACAGGATACAGACTGTTTATACAGATGACAGAGGCCAGATCATTTTCCTTGATACCCCAGGTATCCATAAGGCGAAAAATAAGCTGGGCGAGTATATGGTCAATGTAGCTGAGCACACATTAAAAGAAGTGGATGTGGTTTTATGGCTGGTTGAACCGTCTACTTTTATTGGTGCTGGTGAGCGCCATATTGCAGAGCAGCTTTCCAAGGTAAGCACACCTGTGATCCTGGTCATTAACAAGATTGATACTGTGAAAGTTCAGGAGGAGATCTTAACTTTTATTGCAGCCTATAAAGATGTGTGCAATTTTGCAGAGATCGTTCCATTATCTGCTTTAAAGGAGAAAAATACGGACCTGCTCTTAGATCTTATTTTTAAATATCTGCCATATGGACCGCAGTTTTATGATGAAGATACAGTAACAGATCAGCCGATGCGCCAGATCGCAGCAGAACTGATCCGGGAAAAAGCTCTGCGTCTGTTAGATGATGAGATCCCTCATGGAATTGCGGTTGTCATTGAACAGATGAAGGAACGTCCCAACGGGATTATTGATATTGAGGCAAGTATTGTGTGCGAACGTGAGTCACACAAGGGTATTATCATTGGAAAAGGTGGATCCATGTTAAAGAAGATCGGTACAGTAGCACGCCGTGAGATTGAAAATATGATGGATACCAAGGTAAATCTTCAGCTCTGGGTTAAAGTAAGAAAAGAGTGGAGAGACAGTGAGCTTTATATGAAGAATTACGGATACGACCAGAAGGACGTATAAAGGTTACTGTACATGCAGCGCATGAACAGTAACGTATAAAATATAGATAGAACTATAAGAAAGGAGGGCGCAGCATGCGGGATGTTTTAAATGTAACAGGAATGGTGCTTTTAAGTGCGCCCTCCGGGGACTATGACAGAAGGCTGGTGCTTCTGACCCGGGAAAAAGGAAAGATAACAGCCTTTGCTCATGGTGTGAGAAGACCGGGAAGCAGCCTGATGGCGGCAAGCCGGCCTTTTTCTTTTGGAACCTTTCAGGTGTATGAGGGAAGATCCGCCTATAATCTTCAGTCGGCCCAGATTTCCCATTATTTTGATGAACTGTCTGCAGATATGGAAGGTGCCTGTTACGGTGCCTATTTTCTGGAGATAGCTTCCTGGCTTTCTGATGAAAACATGGATGGAACAGAGCTTTTAAATCTGCTGTATGTGTCTTTAAAAGCATTAAGCAAAGAAGCTTTGCCAAATCCACTGATCCGACGTATTTTTGAACTTCGGGCCATGGTCATTAACGGTGTGTATACCCAGGAGCCGGAAGGGAGAGTTTCTGAATCCTGTGTTTATGCGTGGCAGTATGTGATCGCAACGCCTTTGGGATCTTTGTATACATTTACCTTAAAGGAAGATGTTTTAAGGGAGTTTTCTAAGGAAGTGCAACATGCCATGGACGAATACATACCTCATGAGTTTAAGTCTTTAGAAATCTTAAAAGTGCTGGCAGGTGGGAAAACAATGGGCTCCACTGGTTGAAAATGCGCTAAAGGGCTTGAAATTATGCCATTCAAAGGATATAATATGCCATATGTCTGAAAGGAAAAGAAGAAAATGAAGAAAAAACTTCTTGCGGCGGCTGTTGCGGCAGCAGCAGTACTTATGCTTGGAGGCTGTGAAGGCTTATCTGCGAAAACCACAAAGGGACCGGAAACAGAAGAAAACTGTCTTTATATTGCCAAGGACGGTACGCTTTTGTGGGTCAGTGTGGAAAATTATGAAAGCGGCAGCTATTCCAAAGAGGAACTTTTGGACTTTGCATCTGAAAAGATAAAGGAATATAATGAAGCCAATGGAACGGAGAATGAAAAAGAACCTGTGAAACTGGTTTCAGGAAGCCTGGAAAATGGAAAAGCAGTTTTGATCACTTCTTATGACAGTGGTGAAAGTCTGATAGACTTTGCCAGGGAAACAGGAGATGATACCATGCCGTTTACGGAAATAAAAACCGGGACACCGGAAGAACTTTCCGGGGAGCTGAAGGCTGCAGGTGTGGACGCTGCAGGTTCTCTTGCTGTTGTCATACAGGGAGAAGGGCTGATCCAGACAGAGGCTGCGCTGACAGGTGCAGACGGGAACTGTGATGTCCGTGACGGACATTTTGTAAGTACAGTTTCTGGTCATACAAGTGTAATTGTAACTGAATAAAAATGGCAGTTTACAGATGAATGGCTGGTCTGTAAAATGCTTATAAAGAGAGAGGATACTGATATGGAAAAGACAATGGAAAAAATCGTAGCTCTTGCAAAAAACAGAGGTTTCGTATATCCGGGTTCTGAGATCTATGGTGGTCTTGCAAATACCTGGGATTACGGCAATCTGGGCGTTGAGCTGAAGAACAACGTAAAGAAGGCATGGTGGCAGAAATTTGTACAGGAGAGTCCTTATAATGTAGGCGTTGACTGCGCTATCTTAATGAATTCTCAGACATGGGTAGCCAGCGGACATCTGGGCGGTTTCTCAGATCCTCTGATGGACTGTAAGCAGTGTAAGGAGCGTTTCCGTGCAGACAAGCTGATCGAAGACTATAATGAAGAGCATGGTATTGAGATGGAAGGTTCTGTAGACGGCTGGTCTCAGGAACAGATGAAGCAGTACATTGAAGACAAGCATATCTGCTGTCCAAGCTGCGGCGCTCATGATTTCACTGATATCCGTCAGTTCAACCTGATGTTCAAGACTTTCCAGGGTGTAACCGAGGATGCTAAGAATACTGTATACCTTCGTCCAGAGACTGCTCAGGGTATTTTCGTAAACTTCAAGAATGTACAGAGAACTTCCAGAAAGAAAGTTCCGTTTGGTATTGGACAGATTGGTAAGTCCTTCCGTAACGAGATTACACCTGGCAACTTTACTTTCCGTACCAGAGAGTTTGAGCAGATGGAGCTTGAATTCTTCTGCAAGCCAGGTACAGATCTTGAATGGTTTGCTTACTGGAAACAGTACTGCATCGACTGGCTGCAGAAATTAGGCATTAAGCCAGATGAAATGCGTGCAAGAGACCATTCTCCAGAAGAACTGTGCTTCTACAGCAAGGCTACCACTGACCTGGAATTCCAGTTCCCATTTGGCTGGGGTGAGCTTTGGGGAATCGCAGACAGAACTGACTATGACCTGACTCAGCATCAGAATGTATCCGGACAGGATATGACTTACTTTGATGATGAGAGCAAGGAAAAATACATTCCATATGTAATTGAGCCTTCACTGGGTGCTGACCGTGTAACCTTAGCATTCCTGTGCGCAGCATATGATGAGGAAGAGATCGGAGAAGGCGATGTAAGAACCGTTCTTCACTTCCATCCAGCACTGGCACCTGTAAAGGTAGGTGTTCTTCCACTGTCTAAGAAGTTAAATGAAGGAGCAGAAAAGGTATACGCTGAACTGAGCAAGTACTTCAACTGTGAATTTGATGACAGAGGAAATATCGGTAAGCGTTACAGAAGACAGGATGAGATCGGTACTCCATTCTGCGTAACCTACGATTTTGATTCCGAAGAAGACCATGCAGTAACTGTCCGCGACAGAGACACCATGGAGCAGGTACGTATCCCGATCGCTGAGTTAAAGGATTACTTTGCTGACAAGTTTATGTTCTAATAAATTGATAGCTGATTTAGAAATGTCCGTTTTCCTGATTAGGGAAGCGGGCATTTTGCTATGCATATCGAGAACGCGCCGGTGACGCGTTCGCTGATTTTAGAATGATTTTATAAATGTGACCGGATAAATATGTTATACTGTATAGGTATAGAAAAAGACCGCCTAAGGCGGTATTGATTTTTATATGTTATTTAAAATGAACTGTCTGCATCAGCAGGCATTGGAGGTACATCCATGAAAATAAAGACCCGCTTAGCGGTTGCATTTATGATCATTACCATTGTTCCCATGCTTCTTATTTTTGCTTCTGCATTTTTTATCAGCGATCATCAGGCGCGATCTTTTACAAAAGAGTACGGGCTGACAGAACAGGTGGATCTTTTAAACGGAAACTCGACACAGGTATTTAACCGCCTGACCCGTCGGGTACAGCAGGTGATCCGGGAAGAACTGGATAAAGACCCTCAGTTATATGAAGACACAGATCACTTAGATGAGGTAAATGCAGAGCTTCAGAAGCATTATGCTTATCTGGTGGTGCGAAAAGGAACTAATATCATTTATTTCGGTGATACAGACGATGAAAATAAAGCCCAGCTGTGTAAGCAGCTGCCGGAATTTGATATACTCCAGGGAGACTTAGAAGGAGGTATTTACTTAGACGGTGAAAGCCAGCATCTGGTGAAGCAGATGGATTTTCAGTTTCCAGACAAGACAGAGGGAAGCGTATTTATTATATCAAATGTAGATGACCTGGTACCGGAAGTAAAGTCCATGATCAAGGAAATGCTCTTTTTAGGTGTAATGATCCTTCTGATCGCGGGTGTAGTCCTGACTTTCTGGGTCTATCAGTCTATTTTAAGTCCTCTGAATAAACTTCAGGAAGCTACTAAGAAGATCCGTGATGGTAACCTGGAATTTACACTGGATGTGGATGCAGATGACGAGATCGGCCAATTGTGTCAGGATTTTGAAGAAATGCGCATGCGATTAAAGGAAAGCGCGGAAGAAAAAGTCCAATATGATAAAGAAAGCAAAGAGCTGATCAGTAATATTTCTCATGATCTGAAAACGCCCATTACGGCGATCAAAGGCTATGTGGAAGGCATTATGGATGGGGTGGCATCTTCTCCGGAAAAGCTGGATAAATATATCCGTACCATTTATAATAAAGCCAATGATATGGATCGCCTCATCGATGAATTGACTTTTTATTCCAAGATCGATACCAATAAGATCCCCTATACTTTCTCTAAGATCAATGTTTCTCAGTATTTCAGAGATTGTGTGGAAGAAGTGGGACTGGATATGGAAGCCAGAGGAATTGAACTGGGATATTTTAATTATGTAGATGAAGATGTGGTCGTTATTGCCGACGCAGAACAGATGAAACGCGTGATCAACAATATTATAAGTAATTCTGTAAAATATCTGGACAAGAAAAAGGGGATTATCAATATCCGCATTAAGGATGACGGGGATTTTATCCAGGTGGAGATCGAGGACAATGGAAAAGGTATTGCAGCCAAAGATCTGCCAAATATCTTTGACCGGTTCTACCGTACCGATTCTTCCAGAAATTCTTCTCAGGGTGGAAGCGGTATTGGATTGTCCATTGTGCGCAAGATCATAGAAGATCATGGAGGACGCATCTGGGCCACCAGCAAAGAAGGGATTGGAACAGAAGTGCATTTTGTTTTAAGAAAATATCAGGAGGTTGTGCAGGAATGAGTAAAATACTGATCGTAGAGGATGAGGAAAGCATTGCAGAGCTGGAGAAAGATTATCTGGAACTGTCAGGCTTTGATGTGGAGATAGAAAATAATGGAACAGATGGTTTGGACCGGGCGTTAAAAGAGGAATATGACCTGCTGATCCTGGATCTGATGCTTCCGGGAACAGACGGTTTTGAGATCTGCCGCCGGGTCCGTGAGGTGAAAAATACCCCTATCATTATGGTCTCTGCAAAGAAAGAAGATATCGACAAGATCCGGGGGCTGGGACTGGGAGCTGATGACTACATTACAAAGCCATTTAGTCCAAGTGAAATGGTAGCCCGGGTAAAGGCACATATGGCAAGATATGAGCGCCTGGTAGGAAGCGGCCAGCCGGCAAATGAGATCATCGAGATCCGTGGGCTTAAAATCGATAAAACGGCCAGAAGAGTGTGGGTAAATGGTGAAGAAAAGACCTTTACGACCAAGGAATTTGATCTTCTGTCTTTTCTGGCACAGAATCCCAACCATGTATTTACAAAAGAGGAACTGTTTTCCAAGATCTGGGATATGGAATCCATAGGAGATATTGCCACTGTTACTGTGCATATTAAAAAGATCAGGGAAAAAATCGAGTTTAATACTGCAAAACCTCAGTATATTGAAACAATCTGGGGAGTTGGATATAGATTTAAAATTTAGAGTACTGTATCATTCTGCAAAATGTGAGGGATACAGTACACAAATGTCTGCTTTGCAGACGCAGATGTGTTGCTTTTTTTAGATATCAAAGGATATTTTCAGCTCGCGCAGGGGGAGATTTATATGTTTGAATCAAAACATGTTTTTTGCCTGCAATGACGGAGTGAGGATATCCTTTATTTTTTGTTACAGTCCAGCCTTGCGAAGATTTAGGGTCAAAAGCACGTTGAAAACTTGTTTTCATAAGTGATTTTGGCGCTAAATCTTCATAAGGCAGACGCCCAAGGCTTCTTGTCCGCTGCAAGCGGGCAAGAAGATGTAAGGCTGAACTGTAACTATTTTTTGGACATAATGCATATTCGCAAATACGAACGAATAACGGATATGTGAAAATGACAGAAAGTGGAAGCGCTTACACTATATTTTACAGTAAAATTAACAAATTTTTTCGAAGTTTTGCCCCGAAAAGGGTTTACTGGAAAAAAGTTTGTGATATAATAAACACGTTGGACGGACAAAAAGAACCATTGATTCCGTCTTAAAGCTAAGTTAAGTCGGCAGCAGGCAGGTGAAAGGGATCTGACGGGCTGCTATATCAGAGGAGGAAAAGACTTATGGCAACAAAGTGGGTTTACTTGTTCAGTGAAGGCAATGCAAACATGAGAAATCTTCTGGGAGGCAAAGGTGCAAACCTGGCTGAGATGACAAATCTTGGTTTACCGGTTCCTCAGGGATTTACAATTACAACAGAAGCTTGTACACAGTACTATGAAGATGGCAGAAAGATCAATGATGAGATCATGGGCCAGATCATGGAATATATCGGAAAGATGGAAGAAATCACCGGTAAGAAGTTTGGCGATAAGGAAAATCCACTTCTGGTTTCCGTTCGTTCCGGTGCAAGAGCATCTATGCCTGGTATGATGGATACCATCCTGAACTTAGGTCTGAATGAAGAAGTAGTAGAGGTTCTGGCTAAGAAGTCCGGCAATCCACGTTGGGCTTGGGACTGCTACAGAAGATTTATCCAGATGTTCTCCGATGTTGTTATGGAAGTCGGAAAGAAATATTTTGAAGAGCTCATCGATAAGATGAAAACTGAAAAAGGTGTTAAGCAGGACGTTGAGCTGACTGCAGAAAATCTTCATGATCTGGCTGAGCAGTTCAAGGCTGAATATAAAGAGAAGATCGGAAAAGACTTCCCAACTGATCCTAAGGATCAGTTAATGGAAGCTATCAAGGCTGTATTCCGTTCATGGGATAACCCAAGAGCAAATGTTTACCGTCGTGACAACGATATCCCATATTCCTGGGGTACTGCAGTTAACGTACAGATGATGGCATTTGGTAACATGGGCGAGACCTCTGGTACTGGTGTTGCATTTACCCGTGACCCAGCAACTGGCGAAAAGCACTTAATGGGTGAGTTCCTGATGAACGCACAGGGCGAAGACGTAGTAGCCGGTGTACGTACACCTCAGAAGATCGATCAGTTAAAGGAAGTTATGCCAGAAGTTTATGAGCAGTTCGTTGGTATCTGCCATACTCTGGAAGATCATTACAGAGATATGCAGGATATGGAGTTTACCATTGAGGACAGAAAGCTGTACATGCTGCAGACACGTAATGGTAAGAGAACTGCAAAGGCTGCATTAAAGATCGCTTGTGATCTGGTAGATGAAGGCATGATCGATGAGAAGAAAGCAGTTAAGATGATCGATCCACGTAACCTGGATACACTGCTTCATCCTCAGTTCGATGCTGCTGCACTTAAGAAGGCTGAACCAGTAGCTAAGGCACTGGCTGCTTCACCAGGTGCTGCTTGCGGTAAGATCGTATTTACAGCAGAAGATGCTAAGGCTTGGAAGGCAAAAGGTGAGAAGGTAGTTCTGGTTCGTCTGGAAACTTCTCCTGAAGATATTGAAGGTATGAAGGCTGCTCAGGGTATCCTGACTGTCCGCGGTGGTATGACCAGCCATGCAGCAGTAGTTGCACGTGGTATGGGTACATGCTGTGTATCCGGCTGCTCCGAGATCGTTATGGATGAAGAGAACAAGAAGTTTGTTCTGGCTGGAAAAGAATACCATGAAGGTGACTGGCTGTCCATCGATGGTTCTACCGGTAAGATCTACGACGGTATTATCCCAACTGTAGATGCTACCATTGCTGGTGAGTTCGGCAGAATCATGGCTTGGGCTGACAAATATAGAAGATTACAGGTTCGTACCAATGCAGATACTCCTAGAGATGCTGCAAAGGCAAGAGAGCTTGGTGCAGAAGGTATTGGTCTTTGCCGTACAGAGCATATGTTCTTCGAAGGCAACAGAATCGATGCATTCCGTGAGATGATCTGCTCTGAAACAGTAGAAGAAAGAGAAGCAGCTCTGGAGAAGATCTTACCTGAACAGCAGGGAGATTTCGAGAAGCTGTATGAGGCTCTGGAAGGCAACCCAGTTACCATTCGTTTCCTGGATCCGCCTCTTCATGAGTTCGTTCCGACTGAGGAAGAGGACATCAAGAAACTGGCTGACGCACAGGGCAAGACTGTTGAACAGATCAAGGCTATCTGTGATGCACTTCACGAGTTCAACCCAATGATGGGACATCGTGGCTGCCGTCTGGCTGTTACCTATCCTGAGATTGCTAAGATGCAGACAAAGGCTGTTATCCGTGCAGCTATCAATGTTAAGAAGGCTCATGCAGACTGGAACGTTTGCCCAGAGATCATGATCCCTCTGATCTGCGATACCAAGGAATTAAAGTATGTTAAGAAGATCGTTGTTGAGACCGCTGATGCAGAGATCGCAGCAGCTGGTGTTGATCTGAAATATGAAGTTGGTACTATGATCGAGATCCCAAGAGCAGCTTTAACTGCTGATGAGATCGCTAAGGATGCTGAGTTCTTCTGCTTCGGTACCAATGACTTAACCCAGATGACTTACGGATTCTCCCGTGATGACGCTGGCAAGTTCTTAAATGCTTACTATGATGCTAAGATCTTCGAGAATGATCCATTTGCAAAACTGGATCAGACCGGTGTAGGCAAGCTGATGGAAATGGCTATTAAGTTAGGAAAGGCTACACGTCCTGACCTTCATGTAGGCATCTGCGGCGAGCATGGCGGTGATCCAAGCTCCGTAGAATTCTGCCACAAGATTGGACTGGATTATGTATCCTGCTCACCATTCCGTGTACCGATTGCTCGTTTAGCAGCAGCTCAGGCAGCTCTGGAAGATTAATCTCAGAGAATAAAAACAGGCTAATCGATTAAAAATTGTTATATAAGGGATAAAAGTGACAGCGCTGAAGGAAACTTCGGCGCTGTTGCTTTTTTAATGTCTTTCTTAATAAATCTTACGGAAATTTGATATTTTTGTGAAACGCTTTACTGTATGTGGTGAAAATGCTATGATGAGTGCGATGAGTACTGCGCTGTTTACACAGGTGCGGGATGAACAGAGTTTGATGGAAGAAAGGAAAATTTGAAAATGAAGAAATGGATGAAGATCTGCCTGATGGCAGCAGCATCTGCTATGTTATTGGCAGGCTGCGGTACAAAAGATAATAATACAGCACAGACAACAGCAGCGGAAACAACAGCAAAGGCAGAAGATGCAAAAGAAACTGAAGCAGAAAAAGCAGAAGAGACTACGCAGGCTGCGGCCGGAGAGACTGCAGAGACATCGAAAGCAGCAGATGAAAACAGAGGATTGGATCTGACTGCAGCTGCAGGAAAGCATCATGTGGAGATCACAGTAAAGGATTATGGTACCATTCATGTGGAATTAGACGGTGATGCAGCACCGATTACCGTTGCAAACTTCCTTGATCTGGCAGGAAACGGATTTTATGACGGACTTACCTTCCATCGTATTATCAGCGGTTTTATGATCCAGGGCGGTGATCCATTAGGAACAGGTATGGGCGGTTCTGAGCGTGAGATCAAGGGTGAATTTGCTTCCAATGGTGTGGAAAATTCATTATCCCATACCAGAGGAGCTATTTCCATGGCAAGAGCACAGCGCAAGGACAGTGCCAGTTCACAGTTCTTTATCGTGCATGAGGACAGCACGTTCCTGGATGGCGAATATGCATGTTTTGGTTATGTAACGGATGGTATGGAAGTAGTAGATGCAATCTGTGAAGATACAAAGGTAGAGGACAACAACGGAACGGTAGCCAAGGAGAACCAGCCGGTGATCGAAAGTATTAAAGTGATCGATTAATGGAGTTGTTCAGGTGTTGGTCCTGTACCTGAAAAGGAGTGGAAAGAATGAGAAAAATTGCGGGAAAAATGAAAAGCCGTCTGCTTTTAACCGTTCTGACAGCGCTGACACTGTCATTAGCTGTTACAATAGGCGCTTTTGCTGATGAAAGTGATACATCCAGACTGGTATCCGGCACAAAGATTAACGGAGTTGGAGTAGGCGGATTGACACCTGATGAGGCGAAAGCCAGGATCGAGGGTTTTTATGCAGGTGAATATACGCTGCGCATAAAAGAAAAAGGCGGAAAAGAAGAAAGCATTAAGGGCAGTGACATTGGCTATCAGGTCACTGTTTCCGGCAGTATACAGGAAATTTTAGACAGTCAGAATGCCTCTGGCCGTGTGGCAGGTCCTTCAGGGGATAATACTCATACAATGGAAGTTTCTGCTCAGTATAATGAAGATGCTTTAAATGAGAAGATCAGTGCACTGTCATGTATCAGTGGCGGAAATATTGTGACTACAAAAGATGCGGCTATTTCTGCTTATGAAGAAGGAAAAGATTTTACGATTATCCCGGCAGTTCAGGGAAATGACGTAGACCTGGAAAAGACAAAACAGGTGATAACGGCAGTTGTGAGATCCGGAAGCAAAGAAGTTTCACTGGAAGAAACTGGCTGCTACCGTTCCGTTGGTGTTTGGGAAAGCGATGAAAACCTGAAGGCCTTATGTGTTGCCATGAACAGCCGAAAAAGCAAACAGCTGCGATATGTATTTGGGGATACGTCAGAAGTACTTTCTGGTGAGACGATGGCCAGCTGGATCACAGGAAGCAGCAATGGTCAGGTAATGCTGGATCAACAGAAAGTGGCTGCATTTGTGGCAAAGCTGGCAGCGACTTATGATACAGCAGGAAAAACCCGTACTTTTAAAGGAGTATCTGGTGCAGAATATCAGCTTACAGGCCCATATGGATGGAAGATCGATCAGGCAGGTGAGATTGCAGCACTTACTGAGCTGATCCAAAACGGTTCGGCATGGCAGAGCGGTGACAGTGCGGACAGAGAGCCTGTTTATAGTCAGGTGGCTGCATCAAGGACTGGCAGCGACTGGGGAAATACCTATGTGCAGGTAGATCTGTCTGGTCAGCATGTATACATGATAAAAGATGGAGCAGCTGTCTGGGATGCTCCCTGTGTAACGGGCAATGTGTCAAAGGATTATACCACACCAGCTGGCATCTACAGTCTTACATATAAAGAGAAAGACCGGATCCTGCGTGGAAAGAAACTGGAGAATGGTAAGTACGAATACGAAACTCATGTAGATTACTGGATGCCTTTTAATGGAGGAATTGGTCTTCATGATGCGCCATGGAGAAGTAAATTTGGCGGAACGATCTATCAGACAAGCGGCAGTCATGGCTGTGTAAATCTGCCTCCGGCAAGTGTTCCGGCCTTATATGACATGCTTTATAAGGGGATACCGGTGATCTGCACGCCGTAAATGATATAGGTATACAAAACGAAAAACAGATGAAACCATAAGAAAATTTTGGTTTCATCTGTTTTAAAATTTACAGGTATTTACAGGTCATACTGTATTATAGGGGTTCATCAATTTCCTCTGCCAGTTCACCGTATTTCAGAGTATCTTTTAAAGATGTATTCTTCCAGGGAAGAATCGGCTGCAGCCGCATTTCTACGGTGATATCTTTTCTGTTATATAGTTTGCGGAAATTAGTAATGATACGTCTTAATACCATTTCTCCCTTTTCTGCTGTTACAGTAGGAAGCAGAATAAGGTACTGGCTGATGCTGTAGCGGGTAAAAACGTCACTGCAGCGCAGGGAATTTAAAATGGAGCTGTTCAGATGTTCCATGGCTTTTTGCAGGATCATGCTCTTTGGAACTTTTCCGTCAATGCCGGTTATGGTCAGCAGGCAGAGATAGATGGAATCTCCTGTACGCTGGATGGAACGGCGTTCTAACTGGAACAGATCACGGAATACCGGATACTCACAGTAGAAAGCTCCGTCGTTGCTTTCTTCGTTTAAAGAAGTCTGGATGGAGTCCAGATTGGTATTAATACCTCTTTCACTGTTGCGGATGGTATTATACAGATCTTTAAAATGTTCCGTAGGTGAAATGGAAAATTCATTATAAAACAGGTCCAAAGTGTTGCTGTATTCTTCTAATGCCTGGCTTGTATGACCGTCTTTAAATAAAGAATACACCAGATAATAATGAAATTCCTCATCAAAAGGTTCGATTCCAATGGCTGTCTGGCAGATAGAAGTGATCTGGCTGTAAGCCTGCTTGTCCAAAAGAAGCTGTATGGTCTTGTAAACCAGTTTCTGGTACAGGGAATGATAGTAAGCGCTGATTGGGATAACCCAGGATTCATATTCTGACTTTGGAAGGAAGTCCCCTTTATAAAGAGCCAGACCATCCATACACAGCTTCAGACTTTCTTCCGGAGAAAGAGAACTGCCTAAAGCTTTATTACAGATTGATTCAAATTCATCAATATCAAGGAAGGTAGGATATTCCTGTGTCCAGGCGTAGGTTCCTCTCTGCTGGACTAAAAGTTTCTGTGGGGAGATCCCTAATGGTTCCAGTAATTTGCGGGAGCGGAACATAAGTGTTTTTAAGGCTCCGTTTGGATTAGCACCAGGTTCATCTGCCCAGATGATGTGGATCAGTTCTGCAGGGCTGATCTCTTTTTTCTGAAAAACTACCAGATATTCCAGTAAAGCCCATGGCTTTTTTGACTGATTACTGTTGTCATTGATCTGGAAATCACCTGTTTTAATAGAAAAACCGCCCAGAGTTTGTACATAAATTGTTGGCTTTGTATCAGAAGAAGTTGACATAACGACAAGTCTCCTTTATTACATATCAATTTCTTATATAAATGGTACTTTAAGTATACTCATACGGTGCAAAAATGTCCAGTTTATTCCCGTAAAAAAATATAAAATTATAGTGTTTTGTAACCGTTTTGTAACCATTAGCTGTTATACTGATAGTAATATGATACCAGGGTCAAAAGGTCTGAAATCCGATGCAAGAGGATTTTTGAACTTGGGACCCGTCAAAAACATGAATGAGCAGCCATTTTTCGTAGAAAAATGAGCGGATTATGAATGTTTTTAGGATTGTGAGAGCACATAGTGCGAAACAATCCGGTATCAATGAGGGACAAATGGTAAGAATATATTAAGATAGAAAAGTAGGTGAGAAAATGTCAGTAGCGAAAACAGGGGCTATACCTAACTCCTATCGACAGGTCCACATTGCAGTAGATGATTTTGCAAAGAGGATTTTAAAAGGAAGGATCTATCATGACAGCAGAAGTGGCGGCATTGCTTTTTACAGTTTGTCAGAGATGGTATTTCTCTTAGAAGAGCTGTTTGATGAGATTCATTATCCTATGAAGAGTGTGGATCAGCGTAATTTTGAAAAAAAAGATCTGCCGGATCTGATGGAAGATGAGACAGATGACAGAACTGGAAATTTAGAGCTGGAAAACAGAGGACAGCTGGCGGATTTCTGCCTTCGTGTACAGTACCGCTATTATGCGTCCTGGCAGGGAGAAATCGAGCAGTTAGGTACTTCTGTGAAAAAACATTTTGACAGTTTTATGGAGCTGATGGACTTTTTTGACCAGCAGCTGGGAAATGGAGTTGCCAGGCTTCCTTATGGACTTGGGAAAAAGATGTGCGAAGTAGCGGTTCGCAATTATGAAGATCACAATATGAGCGGTGATGTGTCTCACCCTGCAGTGGAAGACAGGAGAACGTTTTATAATGAATTTGAACTGAGAGAAAAGATCGCAGAGATGATCGATCCTCTTCCTGAAAATGCAAGAGACCATTCCGTGATCATTCCACGGAGTTTTCATGTGGAAAATGGAAATTATGGACCGGCTACTTTTGTAGTCCGTGTTCTGTTCCGTAGAAATGCCACATGGCAAGGAACCATAGGCTGGAAGGAAAAACGCTGTCAGGTAAGTTTCCGCAGCTTTATGGAATTGCTGTTACTGATGCATGAAGCAGTGGCAAGATCTGGCCAGTGGCAGAAAGAATCTGTAAAAAAGAAAACCTATACAGCATAAAATGTGAGCCTGTGTAATCATACAGGCTCATTAAGCATCTTGGAAAGGACAGAAAATAAGGCATGGAAGGTAATAAAAAAAGAGCGGGAGGCACTTTCTGGAAGATACTGATCTGTGCAGCGCTTCTGGTGTTTCTGGCAAGCGCCGGTCTGACACTGCGAAGTTATCTTGCAGATAAGAAAGCCCAGGAGGAGTATGAGCAGCTTGCAAGCAAGGCAGCTCAGACGACCCAGGAGACTACTGCAGAAGAAACAAAAGAGCAGGAGACAGAACCGGAAGAAGAGGTTTATCAGTCACCTTATGATTTTGATGTACTGAAAGGGGAAAATCCTGATACCATCGGCTGGATCGATATTCCTGATACCAAGATCAGTTACCCGATCGTTCAGGGAACGGATAATGATTTTTATCTGAAACATGATTTCCATGGAGAATCAAGTGTTGCCGGAACGATTTACCTGGATTATGAAAGTGAAGGGGACTTTGAGGGAAGAAATAATATCCTTTATGGTCACAATATGAAAAACGGAAGCATGTTTAAGGATGTTGTCCGTTATAAGGATCCTTCTTATTTTAAGGAACATCAGTATTTCACTATTTATACTCCGGATCGGGCGATCCATTTAAAAGCGGTATCTTGCTATTATGGAGAGGCAAAGCCTATTGTGCGTAAGACACGTTTTAAGAGCCAGGAAGCTTTTGATGAGTTTGTAAAAGAAATGATCGCTCCCTGTTCTTATGCAGAACCGGTAGAATATCCGGTGAAGGCGCTGTATACATTAGTGACCTGCAGCTATGAGATCAACGATGCAAGGACCTTTTTATTTGCAGTGGAAGTAGATGAAGAGGGAAATGAGATCACGGCGGATGAAGAGTATCAGCAGAAGATGACGGATCTGATGATCAAAAAGGCAGAGGAAGCTAGTACAGCTGATCAAAAATAAACAAAATATGGATTTGTTAAAATAAAAATTACTATTGGAAAAGCGAAGCAGTTATGCTATACTAAGCGGGAAAATGCTGAAATTATACAGATATCAGCAGTCAGGAAGGCTGTTTCGCGAAAGAAGCCAAGGGAAACGAAGAAGTCATACCTGTAGCGGGTATGGCTTTTTGTGTACAGAGTCCGGCAGATCTGCGGATAACAGACTTTCTAAATACAGGCAATGAGGAGAGAACGATTATGAAAAGAAACGTAATGAGAATAATGAGCCTGGCAATTGCAGGTGTAATGGCAGCAGGTGCATTAACAGCATGTGGAAGCAGCAATACCACTTCTACAACCGCAGCAGGAGAGAACAAGGCTGCGGATGAGACAAGTGCAGAAGCTTCCGGTGAAAAGAAAGTTTTAAAAGTAGCTATGGAGTGTGCATATGCACCATATAACTGGACACAGCCAGATGATTCTAACGGTGCTGTTCCGATCAATGACAGCAACGAATATGCATACGGATACGATGTTATGATGGCTAAGAAGATCTGTGATGAGTTAGGATATGAACTGCAGATCGTTCGTCTTGACTGGGATTCTCTGATCCCTGCTGTAAGTACAGGACAGGTTGACTGTGTTATCGCTGGACAGTCTATTACAGAAGAACGTCTTCAGGCAGTTGATTTTACAGAACCTTATTACTACGCAACCATGGTTACTCTGGTTAAGAACGGCAGCAAATATGCTGATGCAAAGAGTGTAGCTGATCTGGCAGGTGCTACCTGTACTTCTCAGCAGAGTACCATCTGGTATGATACATGCCTTCCTCAGATCCCGGATGTAAATATCTTAGCTGCAACCGCAAGTGCACCAGATATGTTGATGTCCTTAAATGCTGATAAGTGTGACCTGGTTGTAACTGACCAGCCAACTGGTAAGGGCGCATTAGTTGCTTATCCTGATTTCAAGCTTCTTGAATTTGGCGGCGGCGCAGATGATTTCCAGGTAACAGATGAAGATATCAATATCGGTATTTCTTTAAAGAAAGGCAATACTGAGTTAAAGGAAGCTATTGACAGTGTTCTGTCCAAGATGACAAAAGATGATTTCTCCGCAATGATGGACGAGGCAATTTCTGTACAGCCTCTGGCTAACTAATAAGGAGATAAAAAGGAGAAAGTTATGCCAACAGATTTTTTTGGCCGTGTAATGGTCGTGTTTAACCGTTACGGCATGTCTATGCTGCAGGGTGCAGGCGTCAGCTTAAAGATCGCATTAGTAGGTACGCTGGTAGGCTGCCTCATCGGTTTTGCTGTAGGTATTGTCCAGACAATTCCTTCTGAAAAAGGAGATAATCCTTTAAAAAAGGGACTTTTATGGGTTGTACGGCTGATCTTAAATGCTTATGTGGAATTTTTCAGAGGTACACCTATGATGGCACAGGCTATGTTTATTTACTATGGTCTTATGCCTTTGCTGGGAATTAATTCTACTATTACGCAGGCTGCTTATTTTATCTTATCTATTAATACAGGTGCTTATATGGCTGAGACTGTACGAGGAGGTATTCTTTCCATTGACCCGGGACAGACAGAGGGAGCAAAGTCTATTGGTATGACCCATGTACAGACTATGGTCTACGTGATCCTGCCTCAGGCTCTCCGTAATCTGATGCCTCAGATCGGCAACAACCTGATCATCAATATCAAGGACAGCTGTGTGCTTTCTGTTATTGGTGTAGCAGAGCTGCTGTACAAGACCAAAGCAGCTGCAGGCGCCCTTTATATGAACTTTGAGACTTATACCATTACCATGATCATGTACTTTATCATGACTTTTACCTGTTCAAGACTTTTACGTCTGTGGGAGAAGAAGATGGATGGTGCGGATAATTTCGATCTGGCAACCACTGATACACTGGCTTATACCAGCGGCATGTATCGTTACCCGGATGATAAGAAGGAGGAGCAGTAATGAGCGAAAAGATTTTGGAGATCCGCCATTTAAGCAAGACCTTTGGCACTAATCTGGTTTTAAAGGATATTGATTTTACTGTAAACAGTAAGGATGTTACCTGTATCATCGGAGCTTCCGGTTCTGGTAAGTCCACCTTGCTGCGCTGCTTAAATCTGCTGGAAACACCTACTACCGGTGAGATCTTATATCATGGAAATAATATTGCTGATGCAAAGGTGAATGCACCTAAGTATCGTTCCAGAGTTGGTATGGTGTTCCAGAGCTTTAATCTGTTCAATAACATGACAGTTCTTGAAAACTGTATGGTGGGACAGACTAAGGTGTTAAAGAAGGGCAAAGAAGAGTCAAAGCAGAAGGCCATGTATTATCTGGAAAAAGTTGGCATGGCTCCTTATATTAATGCAAAACCAAGACAGCTTTCCGGCGGTCAGAAACAGCGAGTTGCCATTGCAAGAGCCCTGGCTATGGAGCCGGAGGTACTGCTGTTTGATGAGCCGACTTCTGCGCTGGATCCTCAGATGGTAGGAGAAGTTCTGGAAGTTATGCGCAAGCTGGCCAAAGAAGGTCTGACTATGATCATCGTTACCCATGAGATGGCATTTGCAAGGGATGTATCTACCCATGTTGTCTATATGGCAAATGGCGTGATCGTAGAAGAGGGAACACCAGTAGAGATCTTTGCAAATCCGCAGAGAGAGCAGACAAAGGAATTCCTTGGAAGATTTATGCATGAGAAATAAATAAGATGGACAACCAAAGTCTTTTGCTGTCAGTATAAGGACAGAAAAATGTAAGGCAAAACGGTTGTACATGAAGTGAAAAGCCTGTGCAGGCTGCCAGAGAAGGCAGCGGCATAGGCTTTTCTTGTTGCAGAAATTTTGCAAGATATTATTTCGTTGTTTTTACAACGCTTTTTGCTTTTGTAATATAAGGATAAATGGTTTCATATGCTTCTATTTCTGCTTCATCCTGAGGCAGTGCCGGGATCAGACCGGTGCAGTCTGTAGCGGAACAGGCCTGGATATCGGAGTCATCGAAGAGATTTTGGGTTATATTGTTTTTTAGAGCAGATTTGTTTTTGCAATTATATTTTTCCATAAAAAAACACCTCCTGTAAACAGCTTTCTGATCCGTGATCTGGTTTGCTGTAAACAGGATGTGTTTTTTTGATCGTTTTTATTCAGGCAGGACGATCAGTTATGACTGATTATTTGGCCTGATGTTTTAAAGATGCTTCAATAAAGCCCTTAAACAGCGGATGTGGGCGGTTTGGACGGGACTTAAGCTCTGGGTGAGCCTGTGTTCCGATGAACCATGGATGTTCTGGCAGTTCGATCATTTCTACAATACGGTTGTCAGGAGACATACCAGATAACATCATGCCGTGATCTGCAAGGAACTTTCTGTAGTCATTGTTTACTTCATAGCGATGTCTGTGACGCTCATGGATGGTCTCTTCGCCATACAGGCCATATGCCTTAGAATTGGGATCCAGAACACATGGATAGGAACCAAGTCTTAAGGTACCGCCAATATCTTCTACACCATTCTGATCTGGCATCAGGTGGATAACAGGATGAGTAGTAGCAGGGTCTAACTCTACACTATGTGCGTCATTCCAGCCGATCACATCTCTTGCAAATTCTACAATAGAAAGCTGCATGCCAAGGCAGAGACCAAGGAAAGGAACTTTGTGCTCTCTTGCGTAGCGGATGGCGCAGATCATGCCGTCAATACCACGGTCACCGAAGCCGCCTGGAACCAGGATGCCGTCAACATCCCCTAATTTTCCATCTACATTTTCAGGATCTACAGTTTCAGAATCGATCCATTTAATGTGTACCCGCGCTCTGTTGGCAACCGCGCCGTGCTTTAAAGCTTCTACAACAGAGATATAAGCGTCATGGAGCTGTGTATATTTTCCTACCAGTGCGACGGTTACATCTTTTTCCGGATGTTTCCATGCATCGATCATAGCAGACCAGTCTTTTAAATCTGGCTCTGGGCATGGCAGATTTAAGCATTCGCAGGCAACCTGTGCCAGATGTTCTTCTTCCATTACAAGGGGAACCTCGTAAAGGACATCTACGTCCAGGTTCTGGAGAACATGGGTTTTTGGCACATTGCAGAACAGGGCGATCTTGCTCTTGATATTGTCATCTAACGGATGTTCAGAACGGCATACCAGAATATCTGGCTGGATTCCCATTCCCTGTAAGTCTTTTACACTTGCCTGGGTTGGTTTTGTCTTTAATTCTTCGGATGCTTTTAAATAAGGGATAAGGGTAACGTGGATGAGACAGGTGTTGCCTGGACCAACATCATGCTGGAACTGGCGGATCGCCTCTAAGAATGGCTGACTTTCGATGTCACCAACAGTACCGCCAACTTCGATGATGGCGATCTCGGTTTCGTTATCATTATAATTGCGATGGAAGCGGCTTTTGATTTCATTGGTGATGTGGGGGATGACCTGTACCGTACCTCCGCCAAAGTCTCCACGGCGTTCTTTCTGAAGAACAGTCCAGTAAACTTTACCGGTAGTTACGTTGGAATTTTTAGTCAGGCTCTCATCAATGAAACGTTCATAATGTCCAAGGTCAAGGTCAGTTTCAGCGCCGTCATCAGTGACGAAGACTTCGCCGTGCTGTACCGGGTTCATGGTACCGGGGTCAATGTTGATGTAGGGGTCAAATTTCTGCATGGTAACTTTGTAACCTCTGGCTTTTAAAAGACGGCCAAGGGAAGCAGCAGTAATGCCTTTTCCAAGTCCGGATACAACGCCGCCGGTTACGAATACGTATTTTACTGGCATAGTGGGGAACCTCCTTTAATAGTAAATTGGGAATCAGGTTTTTGTTTACGGTTTTTTTAAAAACTGATATATTATACAACTATGAAATTTATAAATCTAGGGAGTTTTTTGAAAAAATTGCAAAAATCTTAAAAAACTAAGAATCTTAAGTGCAGGTGCCCTTATTTGCAGCAACGGAGTTTTGAAGCACCTTAAGGCGAAAATGGCAGTTGTTTTCAGAATTTTAATAGTTCTTTCCTTGATTTATGGTTAGACTCACATTATAATAGAAAAGAATAGGCTCTGGCACGTTTTATGCGTGCAACAAACGCCTGTTAGAGGGAGAATTTATACAGTATGGATAATAACAACAAACAGAATCAGAACAGTAATTGGCAGACCATTACCATGCTGGTTGTTGCAGCATTGCTGACGATCCTGATCGTGGGCTGGATGAACTCCACTGTCAACGCCAGACAGCGTCAGGAACTGTCTTACAATGAATTTGTAAACATGGTGGAAAATGGTAAGGTGGAATCCATCAGCGTTGGAAGCACCATTATAGAGGTAAAGCCAAAGGCAGATGATACCAACTATTCTCAGCAGATGAAATATTATGTAGTGCGTCTGGAAGGGGATTACCAGTTTGTAGACCGTATTTTAAAGAATAACGTTGTTACAAACAGAGAAAATAATACTTCCAATGCATTGCTGTTAGAGATATTGAGCTATGCACTTCCTTTCCTGTTCCTGCTGTTCATTATGAACTTTACCATGAAGCGTATGGGCGGCGGCGGAATCATGGGTGTAGGCAAGAGCAACGCCAAGATGTATGTGCAGAAGGAAACAGGTATTACTTTTAAAGATGTAGCAGGTGAAGATGAAGCAAAGGAATCTTTAACTGAGATCGTGGATTTCCTTCATAATCCTGGAAAATACACCAAGATCGGTGCCAAGCTTCCAAAGGGTGCTTTATTAGTAGGACCTCCAGGAACCGGTAAAACCCTTCTTGCAAAGGCAGTGGCAGGTGAGGCCCATGTACCATTTTATTCACTGTCAGGTTCTGACTTTGTGGAAATGTTCGTAGGTGTAGGTGCTTCCCGTGTCCGTGATCTTTTTAAGAATGCAACGGAAAATGCACCATGTATTATCTTTATCGATGAGATTGATGCCATTGGCCGCAGCCGTGACAGCCGTATGGGCGGAAATGATGAGCGTGAGCAGACCTTAAACCAGCTGCTTTCTGAGATGGATGGTTTTGATTCTACAAAAGGACTTCTGGTACTTGGTGCTACCAACCGTCCTGAGATCCTGGACCCGGCTCTTCTTCGTCCGGGACGTTTTGACCGTCGTGTAGTTGTGGATAAGCCGGATCTGAACGGACGTATCAGTATTTTGAAGGTACATTCCAAGGATGTATTATTAGATGAGACAGTAGATTTTAAGGAAATCGCCCTTGCAACTTCCGGTGCTGTTGGTGCAGATCTTGCAAATATGATGAATGAGGCTGCGATCAATGCAGTTAAGAATGGCAGAAATGCAGTTTCCCAGAAGGATCTGTTTGAGGCAGTTGAGGTTGTCCTTGTTGGTAAGGAGAAAAAAGACCGCATTATGAGCAAGGAAGAGCGCCGTATTGTATCTTACCATGAGGTAGGACACGCATTAGTCAGCGCGCTGCAGAAGCATTCCGAGCCGGTTCAGAAGATCACTATTGTTCCAAGAACCATGGGTGCACTGGGATATGTTATGAATGTCCCGGAAGAAGAGAAGTATTTAAGTACAAAGAAAGAGCTGGAAGCAAGGCTGGTTGAGTTAATGGGCGGCCGTGCAGCAGAGGAGATTGTTTTTGATACAGTTACTACTGGTGCTGCCAATGATATCCAGCAGGCTACCAATCTGGCAAGAGCTATGGTCACTCAGTATGGTATGTCTGAAAAGTTTGGACTTATGGGTCTTGAAAGCCAGGAAAACCAGTATCTGACTGGCCGTACTGTATTAAATTGCGGTGATGCCACAGCAGCAGACATCGACCAGGAAGTTATGAAGATCCTGAAAAATGCTTATGATGAGGCCAAACGTCTTTTAAGTGATGACAGGGAAACCATGGACAAGATCGCAGCGTTCCTGATCGAGAAAGAAACCATTACCGGTAAGGAATTTATGAAGATCTTCCGTGAGGTAAAGGGATTGCCAGAGCCGGAAGAGAAGAAGGAAGATGGCGAAGGTATTGCGGATACCCAGCATCTGGAAAAGACAGATGAAGCTGTGGAAAACGGATCTGAAGCAGACACAGAAAACGTTGGAAAAACAACGGAAACAGCAGTGCAGGAACATGGGGCAGAACCTGTGACAGAAGAAAAAGCAGCAGAAGAAAATGCAGAACAGCCACAGGATGGCGAATCTTTATAAAATGAAAGATTTATAAAATACAAAGTTTATAAAATACAAAATAGGTTTGAAACCTGTGAGGACAGTCAGAAATGGCTGTCCTTTTTGTATACTAAGAGGAGAGTTTCCAAAGGCCGGATGGTTGTCAGCGCATTTTGAATTACACAAAAGTCTTGCGAATATAAAGACTGTTTTGTATAATAGTATTAAAAATAGCAGGAATTTTATTTATTTTTCTGAAAAGGAGGCACGTTTATGGATCATCGCTATGTAAAAATCTTTGCATCGGGAAGTAAGGCTCCTCTTAAGGCAACACCGGGACATTTTGCTACCAATCACGCCCATATCAATTATTATCTGGATATGACTACTCTTAAAACGCGGCTGAGTGAAGCACAGGAGATCGCAAAGCATCTGGCGGAACGTTTTTTGTTTGATAAGGTAGTGGATACCATTGTGTGCCTTGAAGGAACCCAGGTGATCGGAGCATATCTGGCAGAGGAACTGACCAGAGCCGGAGTTCTCTCTACTAATGCCCATAAGACCATTTATGTGATCACTCCAGAGTATAACAGCAACAGCCAGATGGTATTTCGTGAAAATATTTTACCTATGGTTCATGGAAAAAATGTGGTTATCCTTACGGCAGTTGTGACTACAGGACTAAGCCTGAATAAGAGCATTGAGGCGATCCAGTATTATGGCGGAAAGCTGCAGAGCGCAGCAGCTGTATTCAGTACACTGGATGAACTGAATGGATGCCCCATCACATCTGTTTACAGTCCGGCGGATGTAACAGATTATATTTATTATGATTACAGAAAATGTCCATTATGTGAAAAGGGAGTGAAGCTGGATGCTCTGGTAAATGCTTACGGCTATACTACGCTGCCATAGAGAAATGTATAACGGAGTGTGCTGGCTTAAACGCTGTTCAGGATGTCTTTAGGGCGTCCTGGATAGCGTTTTTTGTATGCCCTAAGGAAGGTGGAATAATTTTGAAAACCGCTGAGATAGCAGGCCTGAGTGGCGCAGGTACCCTGACTCATCAGATCTCTTGCCCGTATCAGACGCTTTTCGGTAATGTAGTTTCCAATGGTGTAGCCGGTTTCCTGTTTGAAAAGCCGCATCATGTGATAGGAACTTAAGCCGCTTAAGTCAGAAAGAGAGGCCATGTCCATAGGTTCTTCTAAGTGACTGTTGATATAGGCTAAAAGGCCTGCAATGCGGTAGTCTAAGGTACTTTCTGTGAGAAATCCTGCTTTTGGTGAAAGAGTGACCCGGTTTAATTCAATGAGAAATTCCAGGCAGAGGGCTTTTGCAAGCAGAGGGGCTGCAAAATGATCGTTTTTAAAGCGGATATTTGTTTCTAATTTCTGCAAAAGGACTTTAAACGGAGCAAGCGTGTCCGGGGAAAGGCGCAAAACCTGGGAGTGGCGGTACTGGGCGGTTTCAAAACATTTGGTCAGAGGTGATTTATCAGTACTGTATTTTTCTAAAAAGGCGTGGGAGAGGTAGATAAGGATGCGCTCATAAGGGTGAGCGTTATCTACGATGGGCCGGTGCACCTGTCCCCGGTCCACCAGGACCATATCCCAGGGAGCTAAGGGATAAGAACGGCCTTCTACTACATAGGTTACATTTCCAGAAAGAAGGATCATGATCTTTAAAAAATCATGGTGATGGAAATGATAAGTTTTTGCAATCTGGTCTTTTAAATGAAACAGGCGGAAATCTTCTAAAAGGTAGCCTGCAGGCGTGGAAACTTCAGTCATGGAACTTCTCCTCATAATGGATTTCTAAATCTGCATATCGAGCATATAGTACAGTATAGATTATAGCATTATTTGCAATATAAAGCAGCAAAAAATGAATATATTAATAAAATAATGTGGTGTAAATTAAATATAGTATATAAACAAAAGGAGAGGTAGATCATGAGATTAAAATTAGAGAAATATCATGGCCTGGGAAATGATTATCTGGTATTTGATCCGGAGCGCAATGGGCTGGAGCTGACACCGGAACGGGTAAAATTATTGTGTAACCGCAATCTGGGGGTAGGTGCAGATGGTATCCTGGAAGGGCCTGTTTTTAAAGAGGGAAAGATCTGCATGATCATCTGGAATTCGGATGGAAGTCAGACGGAAAACAGCGGAAATGGTATACGCATTTTTGCAAAATATTTAAAGGATGCAGATTATGTCCAGAAGAAGGATATTACTATTTATACAGCAGAAAAAGAGATTGAGATCCATTATTTAAACGAAGAGGGAACCCGTCTGAAAGCATCTATGGGAAAGGCAAGTTTCTGGAGTGATGAGGTACCGGTAGAAGGCCCGCGCAGAGAGATCATCAATGAAACGATGGTATTTGGCCATATTCCATATCCTGTGACCTGCCTTTCTGTTGGCAATCCCCATCTGGTGATTTTGATGGATGAGATCTCAAAGGATCTGGTATGCCGCATTGGAAAATATTCTGAAACGGCAAAGCAGTTCCCGGAAAAGATCAACACCCAGATCATCAAGGTATTGGACCGTACCCATTTGCAGACAGAAGTTTACGAAAGAGGAGCCGGTTATACATTAGCTTCCGGAAGCGGCTGCTGTGCAGCTGCTGCAGCTGCTTACAGACTGGGCCTTACTGATCCGAAGATGATCGTGCAGATGCCGGAAGGAACCATGGAAGTAGAGATAAGAGAAGATGGAGAGATATTCCTTACAGGTGATGTGGGTTATGTGGGAAGTATCAGCCTGGGAAGCTATTTTACAGAGCAATTAAAGGCTATACAGGAATGACAGGACGGCAGTATATGTAAAAAGATCGCCTGTTGACAAATAAAAATTCTACTGCTATATTTAAAAAAAAAGGGGCAGTTGCAAAATGAACGGTTCACTTTGCAGCTGTCCTTTTGTAGTTGATAGAGGTACAAAAGCCGCTTTAAAACCCAGGAATACGGCCGCCAGAGAGGAAGAATGGATATGAGTAAATACAGTAGAGAAGATATTATTCGCATGGTAGAAGATGAAGATGTGGAATTTATCCGCCTTCAGTTTACAGACATTTTCGGTATCCTTAAAAATGTGGCGATCACAGCCAGCCAGCTGAATAAGGCATTAAATAATGACTGCATGTTTGATGGTTCCGCCATTGAGGGCTTTGTGCGTATTGATGAGTCAGATATGTACTTGCATCCGGATCTGGATACCTTTGAGATATTTCCATGGCGTCCTCAGCAGGGAAAGGTGGCCAGACTGATCTGTGATGTATACAATCCAGATGGAACGGCATTTATCGGAGATCCGCGATATGTGTTAAAGAGAGCTGTAAAGCGCGCAGCTGATATGGGCTATATTTTCCAGGTAGGACCGGAGTGTGAATTTTTCCTCTTCCACACAGATGAGGAGGGAAGACCTACTACCCAGTCCCATGAGAGAGCCAGCTATTTTGATGTTTCCCCTATTGATCTGGGGGAAAACGTACGCAGGGATATTGTGCTGAACCTGGAAGATATGGGATTTGAGGTGGAGGCAAGCCACCATGAGATCGCTCCGGCTCAGCATGAAATCGATTTTCAATATACCGAAGGGCTTGCGGCTGCTGATCACATTATGACTTTTAAGATGGCAGCCAAGACTATTGCCAAACGTCATGGTCTTCATGCCACTTTTATGCCAAAGCCCAAAGAAGGAGTCAATGGCTCCGGTATGCATATTAATATGTCTCTGTCTGATAAAGATGGACACAACCTGTTTGCAGACGAGAAGGATGAGCTTGGATTAAGCCAGCTGGCTTATCGTTTTATGGCAGGTATCCTGGGACATATGAAAGAAATGACGATTTTGACCAATCCGCTGGTAAACTCTTATAAGCGACTGGTTCCGGGATATGATGCGCCTATTTATATTGCCTGGTCTCCTACTTCCAATCGCAGCTCCCTGATCCGCATCCCGTCTCCAAGAGGGGAAGGAACAAGGATCGAGCTTCGCTGCCCGGATTCTGCCATGAATCCCTATCTGGCATTAGCTGCCTGCCTTCAGGCCGGACTTGACGGTATTGAGAAGAAGATGGAGCTGCCTCCATGTATTCAGGGAAATATGTTTGGCATGGAGCCAGAAGAATTGCAGAATAAGCATGTGGAGCGGATACCGGAAACGCTGGGAGATGCCATTGAGGCATACCGTGGAAATGATTTTGTCCGTGAGGTATTAGGAGAACATATTTACGTTAAATATCTGGAAGCCAAGGAAGAAGAGTGGAGAGATTTCAGAGCACAGGTCACTGACTGGGAGGTAAATCAGTATCTGTATAAATATTAATGTTCTATGAGAACATCAGATTTACCGGAGGTGAGACATGTGGCTAATATAATCGTGGCATTTTCCAGGCCGGAAGATGGAAAAAGCATAAAAGGAATCCTGGTCAGAAGTGGATATGATGTAGCCACTGTTTGTATGTCAGGATCCCAGGCTCTTTCTGTCGCAGAGGATCTAAGCGGCGGGATCGTTGTCTGCGGGTACCGGTTTGAAGATATGATGTATGACGAACTGAGACAGTGCCTTTCCACTTCTTTTGATATGCTGGTGCTGGCATCCCCTTCCAGATGGAGCGGGGCACAGGTACAGGGGGTTGTGTGTCTCCCTATGCCATTAAAGGTCCATGATCTGTTAAGCACGCTGGATATGATGGTACAGGCACAGCAGCGTATCCGCAGAAAACTGCGCAGCCGGCCAAAAGAACGCAGCAAAGAAGAACAGGATCTGATCAATGAGGCAAAAGCACTTCTGATGGAGCGGAATAACATGACGGAATCAGAAGCTCACAGATATATACAAAAATGCAGTATGGACAGCGGAACGAATCTGGTGGAAACATCACAGATGATCATCAGTCTGATCCATGTATAAAAGCAGGAGCATAAAAAGCTGACTGTGAAAAGATGGGACAGTCTGCTTCAGAAAATGCAAACTATAAGGATAAGGTGTGAGGTGTGGGATGGAATTTACGAAAATGCAGGGAATCGGCAATGATTATGTATATGTAGATTGCTTTAAAGAAAAAGTGGAGCATCCGGGGGAAGTGTCTAAATATGTCAGTGACCGCCATTTTGGCATCGGTTCTGACGGACTGATCCTGATCTGCCCGTCAGACAAGGCAGACTGCCGCATGGATATGTATAATGCAGATGGTTCCCAGGGGATCATGTGTGGAAACGGCGTGCGCTGTGTGGGTAAATACGTGTATGACCACGGAATTGTGGATAAAGAGAGACAGACGATCACAGTGGAGACCTTAGGCGGCATCAAGACACTGGAACTCCAGGTGGAGAATGGAAAGGCAGTGATGCTTACTGTAGATATGGGAGAAGCAGAACTGACTTCTGAATTGCCGGAAAAGATCCTTATTGATGGCACAGAACATGAATTTACCGGTATCAGTGTGGGAAATCCTCATGCGGTTTATTTTACAGAAGGAATTGATGACCTGGATCTGGAGAAGATTGGCCCTTCTTATGAAAATCATCCGCGTTTTCAGCCAGCCCGTGTAAATTCTGAGTTTATTGAGGTAAAGAGCAGGAATCACATCCGCATGCGTGTGTGGGAAAGAGGCAGTGGGGAAACCTGGGCCTGCGGTACAGGAGCCACAGCCAGTGCAATGGCTTCTATTTTGAGAGGTTTTACAGATGATGAAGTGAAAGTTTCCCTTAGAGGAGGCGACCTGCTGATCCGTTTTGACCGGGAAAGTAAGCATCTGTTTATGACAGGACCTGCAAAAGAAGTATTTCATGGAAGTATTGACATCCCGGAAGAAATATATTATGATTTATCCGAAAAATAAATATGCATATATTCTTGAAGCGAATATACGGAAACTGTAAAAATATACACTCTCAGGCCTTGGATCTACGACGTTGTAGGTTCAAAGGTCCTGGGAGCGTTTGCGTTAATGGAGGGTGAAAGTATGTTTAGAGTAAATGAAAATTATCTGAAATTGCCAGGAAGCTATCTGTTTTCTACCATTGCTAAAAAAGTGGCTGCTTACCAGAAAGAAAACCCGGATAAAAAACTGATCCGTTTAGGGATAGGCGATGTAACACTTCCAATCGCACCGGCGATCATTGATGCTATGCACAAGGCAGTGGATGAAATGGGACATGCTGAGACTTTCCATGGCTATGCACCGGATCTGGGCTATGCATTTTTAAGAGAGACGATCGCAAAAAAGGATTTTAAAGAAAGAGGATGCCAGATCGAGGCAGATGAGATCTTTGTTTCTGATGGTGCAAAGAGTGATACGGGAAATATTCAGGAAATCTTCAGCGCAGACAGCAAGATCGCAGTTTGTGATCCGGTTTATCCTGTGTATGTAGATACTAATGTTATGGCTGGCCGTACAGGTGAGTATGATGAGAGCAAAGGTACCTGGAGCAACGTGATCTACATGCCGTGTACAGCTGAGAATGGTTTTGTTCCGGAACTTCCAAAAGAAACTCCTGATCTGATCTATCTCTGTGTCCCCAACAACCCTACAGGAACAACCCTTACAAAGGATCAGTTAAAAGTCTGGGTTGATTATGCAAATGAAAAAGGCGCTGTGATCTTATATGACGCGGCTTATGAAGCTTATATTTCTGAGGACGATGTTCCTCACAGTATTTACGAGATCCCAGGTGCAAGAACCTGTGCTATTGAGTTCCGTTCCTTCTCTAAAAAGGCTGGATTTACCGGTGTCCGCTTAGGATATACAGTTATTCCGAAGGATTTAAAGAGCGGCGATGTAATGCTTCATTCTCTGTGGGCAAGACGCCATGGAACCAAGTTTAACGGTGCGCCTTATATTGAGCAGAGAGCCGGAGAAGCTGTTTACACAGAAGAAGGAAATAGACAGGTCATGGAGCAGGTTGCTTATTATAAGAGAAATGCAAAAGTGATCTATGATGGATTAAAAGAAGCAGGATATACTGTATTTGGCGGAGTAAATTCCCCTTATGTATGGATGAAAGTAAATGAAGGAATGACCAGCTGGGAGTTCTTTGATTATCTTCTTTCTGAGGCAAATGTAGTAGGAACACCAGGAAGCGGCTTTGGACCAAGCGGAGAAGGATATTTCCGTCTGACTGCATTTAATACGTATGAAAATACAGTAGAAGCCGTAGAACGCATGAAGGCACTGAAAAAGTAATATTTACAGTGCAAAACCGGCTTCATAAGCAGACCATGAAGTAGGTCAGCGCGTAGTTGGCGAATCGAAAACACAGGAGGAATCTTAATGCTCATGGATGATATCGACCGTAAAATATTAAAACTGCTGCAGGAAAATGCCAGAATGTCTTTGAAGACGATCGCGGAAAAAACGTTTCTGTCATCTCCGGCAGTTTCTGCAAGGATCGAAAAACTGGAAAAAGACGGGGTCATTGCCGGGTATCATGCCATGGTAGATCCAATGAAATTAGGATATCACATTTTGGCATTTGTAAATCTGGATGTGATACCGGAAGATAAACCGAAGTTTTATGCCTTTGCAGAGTCTGTACCTAATGTACTTGAATGCAGCTGTGTAACAGGAGAGTATTCTATGTTAATGAAAGTTGCATTCCAGAGTACCATGGAGCTGGATATTTTTATAGGACAGCTTCAGAAATTTGGAAAGACCAGTACCCAGATCGTATTTTCTACCCACGTTGGCCCGAGAGGCGTTGATGTGGAAGGGGTGTAAAGCCCATATCAGTAATAAATTGTTACTGTACATGGGTAGGAACTTTTGGAACCGAAAGTGCCTTGCGATAACGTAATGGCTGTGGGAATTTGCCGTATTTAAATGCGAAGCCACGGCAAATTCCGTTGCTGGTCATGCAGCGCATGAACAGCAACAATAGATCCGGTAACATCTATAAGCTTCTTCACATATGGTATAGAGACAGACATATGTGAGGGAGCTTATTTTATGACCAAAAATGAAAAAGTGATCCTGGACGCCGGTCATGGCGGATGTAATTTGCGCGACTTAAAAAATCAAAAATAGAATAGTGGCTTGTATGCTGAGAGAGGTTGAGAAACCTCTCTCTTGTGTTTTATGTGTAATTATAAATTGATTTTTTAAGGAGGTAAATATGGAACAATATAGATATATAAAACGAGGGGATAAAATAAAAGGTTTTGGATTTTTGAGAGTGCCACGGTCGATATTAAAAGAGACAGGTTTGTCGCTGGAAGCAAAGATGCTATATGCATTGATGTTGGATCGCACTGACTGGGCACTGCGAGAGGGTCATACGGATCCATTGAATAGAGCCTACATCAAGTATCCCATCGGGGCGATTAGCCAGGATTTAGGTATATCTCCAAACACAGCGCGTAAATGTTTGCGAGAGTTGCAGGATGCAGGCCTATTGATTAAGCAGATAGATATTGGGTATTGTAATATATACTATGTGCTTGCTCTTGCAGATATTATACACTGATTATATACAGAGTAACAGGTGTAAATATTGCACGTCCCAGGGATGCAGAATCTGTATCTCTGGAGTGCAATACTTGTTGCAGAGGGATGCAGTATTTGCTATGGAGGGATGCAATATTAGCATCTGCCTAAAATAATTATAAATATATATAATTATACATGAGTATGGTGTTAAATAGTATGGTACACAATGTCTGGTATAAGTCTGGAGAGGTGAATAGTATGATATTTAAAAGTGATCGGCATGAACAGTTATATAATCAGTGGAAAGTAGAAGCAAAGCGGTATGATGTATATCACATGGCGTTGTTTTATTTATTGGCATTGGATCGGGGAACGCGGGAACACATTGAACAATTATATGATTTTGAAACTCACAGCATAAACCCGGAGGCTATTGAAGCAGGATGGCAGACATCTGGGAGTATGGCGGTAACCAGGTTAGCTTATAATTTGTTTAATAATGGGATGCCGACAGTATGGTTATATGAGGGTGATGTGGAGGGTCAACTACAAGAGAGTGCTTGTTATACAGTGGCGGATATTTTTGATAATATTGAGTATGCAAAATATTTTTGGCAGGCGATCCAGATACGTTACCCATACCTGGAAAATTGCTAGAGATTACTGGAAAATCTAGAATTACTACTTGCGCAGATTGCATATTTGCGGTAATATACTTTTGCAGGTTTATTTAGTTTTATGTTAATGGAATGCAGAGTCTACTACTTCGTAAGGGGTAGTGGGCTCTTTTTGTGTTGCGCAGGTGAAATAAAAGCAATACAGCATGTCTGAAAATCTAATCATTCATAATAGCCTGATCAGGCGAGAAATCAGAAAGGAGTTAAAAAATGCGTCAGCGGCTAAGCAACAGCTGAAATTTCTGGATTTGTATGCCTGTATAATCCAGTCTCCGCTTATGTGCGGATTGTACCTGTCAGCCTTGGACTGGGCGAGGTATTTAGTCACTGCTGAGAAAATAATCAGCGGTTAGGTAGTCTGAACAAAAATTTGGCATTTGTACATTGGAATGGTATAAAATTTGGATTGTCATGCACGCATTAACGGGCTTGTGTGTGGGTAACATGGCTTATTAAAGTGCGTTATCACAAGCCCGTTAATGCGTGGCATAGGGGGAGAATATGTCGAATAATTTACAATATCAATTTAAAGCAGCTGTGGATTATGGATTCAAAGAAGGCATAGATAAGCATGCCATGAAGGCGGAATTTGGAAGGGGAAAGACAGATAAAGTTTATAGTTATAAAGCGCGAAAATCCTTGGTTCAAACAGGGGCACAATTTGCCAATTATCTGAAAATTAATTATCCGCAAATTAAATACATCAAGGATATCCGTTCTGAACACGCGGAAGCCTTTTTAAAGGATTCTATATGCAGAGGATGCTCAAATAATACGGTGCTGCAATATAAAGCAAGACTGGACAAATTAGCATTGCTGGCAGCAAAGAAATATCACACATCTGTACACTATATGGAACATGTAAAAATAAATTTGAACGAAAATACAAAAAAAGTGCGGGATAAAGCCTTTAGCAGAGCGGATTATGATACCATAATGACATATACAAAAGATAGCAAAAGCTATAGCCGTGTTGGACTGGAATTGGCGGGAATGACAGGTGCAAGGGCAGAAGAAATTACAAATATAAGAGCAAAGGATATAAATTTAGATCAGAAAATCATACATATTCATAATGGGAAAGGAAAACGCTCAAGGGATATTCCAATTCAAAATAAGGATATAAGAAGACTGACAGAATTAATCTTGGCACTGCGTCCAGAAGAAAAATTGGTGCCTGTGCGGGCGAATAGTTTAAATCAATATTTGGCAAGACAGTGTTTTCGCCTTGGAATTACAGAATACAAAGAAGCTAAGACAGGAGTTCATGCAATACGGAAAATGTATGCTACAGAAGCGTATTTGGAACGTATAAACAGTGGAATGGGGAAAGAAGAGGCGTGGGGAGAAGTTTCGGAAATATTAGGTCATGGGAAGGACCGGATGGATTTATTTAGAGTATATGTTAAGGTATGAGCGGAGAAGTGCTCATACCTTTTTTTGTGGATCGGAAGATGGCTTTTGCATTTTTAAAAGCTCATTGATCTGATTTTCTATAAATTTCTTGTATTCATCATCTAACTGACTGTATTTGTCTGCAATAAGAGAAACGATATTGGCGTTTCCATTCAAGCCGCTTAAATCATCATTGTTATCATCTAATAGCCAGTTTTTATCTACGTGATACATGAGAGAAACACAGTTGATGAAAACCTGTGTGGGTTTTACAATACCACGCTCAATGTTGGCAAGATTACCTCTTGATATGCCTATGGATTCAGCAAATTCAGCTTGCGTCATTTCATTTGTTTTCCGAATAAGTTTCAGTTTATCTGTGAAATTCACAACGTTACACCTCCACGATATTATAGTAGCAGATGTAAATGTTTGTGTCAATGCAAAAAGTAATGATACAAACATAAATGAAGTTATAAAGCATTGACATAAGCTATTTTTAATGCTAGAGTGTAACTAAACAAACAAAATAAAGAATAAAAATGTATTCAAATAAGCAAAGGAGGAGCATGGTTGTATCAGGATAATGAGTATAGAGTGAAAAAGACAGATGAAATAGAAAAAATGGTAAGGCAGTTGAATCCTACGAATAAGCTGCGAGTGTTAAGTGCAGTAAATGCGCTGTTATATAGTCAGCAGGTACAGAGAGAAAAAGTATTAAAGAACAACTTGCAGGAGGTTGAGGTATGAAAAGCAAAAAATATATTTTAGCAATAGCCGGAGTGTTATCTTTGATGCAATGCGTTGCCAGTTATGCAGGAACCTGGGAACAGGATGGACAAAGCTGGAAGTATAAGAAAGATAATGGCAATTATGCAGAGTATGAATGGGTACAGGATAATGGAGACTGGTATTATTGTTCACGCTGGGGCTTTATGGAAAAGAATACTGTAATTGATGGATATTATGTTGGTGCAGATGGGAAAATGCTTTCTCAGGATGATAAAGCAAATCCTTTGTATGGTGAGAAAGTATACGGAACCTGTTATATGGGCGTAAACAGTTATGTGGACTGTGGGGCATATTATAAGGCAAAGGTGACTTTGTATGACAGTTCTTATTTTGCGAACGATGAGCTGAATTATGCGGTAGGAGACAAAATCTGGATTGAGCATAAAGGCGCATATGGAACGGTTACTTATGCGTCCATGGGTACGAATGGTGATGTAGTGATAGAAGCAAAATGTGGAAAAGATATGTATAGGTTTTCAAAGGATTCAGCATTATGTTTTCCATATGAAGATGAGGAACAGGTATTGAGCCGGAAAATAAAAGATGCAGAGGTTATGATACCGAAGAATGTTACGATCATTTCGGTGAAAGGTTATGAGGAAAATGCTTTATTTAAAGTTACACTGGACACATTTCTAAACGAGAACTGGAGCCGTTTAGTGCCAGTATTTGATGGAAATGTGGTACGTGTATTTTATGATGATTATATTAATTATGCATCTTAGAAGGAGAACAAAAAAGTATGGATCAGGAAATGAAAGATAATTTACAGGACCTGCGGGATATCAGAAAACAGATGGATCAATATTATGGTATTGGACAGGAGTACATACGGAAAGAGCAGATATTTGAGCGTTATGAAAAAGCAAAAAAGAAGTGGGATTTGGAAAATAAGAAAAAGTATATGATCATAAGTGTTGTGGCGGGCGTACTATTTGGTTTTCCGGGACTGATGCTTGGGGTATTGGTTGCAGCGGGTATTTATTTTTTCTATGACAAAATTTCGGCTGAAAAACAGCGTTTATGTGATGAAAAAAAGGGTGAATTAAATGTTATATTGCAGCGTTACCAGGAAAAGTATGCACCTGTTGCAGAAAAATGTGAACGTCTGCTTTTGAATAAGGATGAATATGCAGTTCCTATGTCTGTAGATTATTTGATCCAGATGATAGAAACAGGTCGAGTAAATACGATGAATGAAGCTTATGATAAATTAGATGAACAGCTTCACCGTTGGACAATGGAGAAACTGCAAAAACAGCAGCTGGATGTTCAGCTAGAGCAATCCAGACAATTAAAAGAGATATCTGCATGGCAAAAGGTTCAGGTGTCTATGGAATTTGGTAAATTTATAAACAGAATATAGGAAGAAAAGGAAAGAGTGCATATGGAATACATAAGAGATTATTTTTCCAGGGCAATGGATTTCTCAGGAGAAGAACAAGGGGATGCTTACCGAAGATATTGTCTTATCCATGTTGCTGGATTATTGGTTTTGAATTTTGCATTGCCTATACTGGCTGCTGCAATCACTTTGATTTTCAGAAGTGATTTCTTTAAAGAATTGGTAGGATTTTTGATGATAGCTGTATCTATTATATGGGTAGAGCCAATTGTTGCAGCTACATTTAGACGGACATGGACATTGAAAAAAACGAAAATTTGGATTTTTATTGTGCTTTTACCGTATTGTTCACTGCTTGCGTGGTTGCTGTTGGGAAAAGATAAAGAAGCATAAAATAATTTGCTGGAGGGTGCAAATGAAGAAAATCTATAAGACAGTATTATTAGCTATGGTTTCTTCTGCGTTTATGTCAATGGCAGTATATGCGGGAGAATGGAAACAGGAAGGAGACCAGTGGAAATATTTAGGCAACAGCGGCAATTATGTTACGGGCTGGCAATGGATAGAAGGAAGTAACTACTGCTTTTCAGATGATGGGATTTTGTATACGAACACCACTACACCAGACGGTTATACAGTTAATGCAAAAGGCGAATGGGAAAAACATGGTGTTGTACAGGATAAAATACCTGAGGTAGGACAGAATACTCATTTAGGTGATTTACAGTATCCCACAGAACATTTAAAAAAGTATTTTTGCCTTGACTGGTTAGGATATGGTACTTTTAAGTCTAATACCAATAATTTATTTTTTACACATCCAGAATATAATGATTTAGTAGACGCAAAATATGAATATCGAGGAGCTTTTGTTCACGTTATGGATCAGGCGGTGGAACATCGTGATGTGTATGAATTGCAAGAGAATATGCCATATAGAGAAATGGCTGCCTTAATTCGTATGTCTGGGGCAGAATTGGGAAAACTGGGGCCTCAATCTGATAATCCAGATGAATTAAGATCAGAAGAGGAATCGAAAGCACTTGAAGCTGAAATACGTAAATTTTTAAATAGTTTCGACTGGGTAAATGCGTCAGATTATGAAAAAGCAGTACGGATTGCGAGAAGGGTGAATCAAGCTGAGTATAGTAATACAACAGAAAATTGTTCGTATGCTTATGGCTGCCTGGTAGAAGGAAAGGCATCATGCAGCGGAATGACAGGGGCATCAGAAGTATTGGCTATGTGTGTAAATTTGCCAGTTGCGAGTGTAGTGCTAGGATTTGCAGCACATGCGTATCCAATATATTGCATTGATGGTGTATGGTTTGAACATGAGCCAACTTCAGATTCTACCCTTTTTAAGGAATTTTATCCAGAGGATGTTCTTCAAAAGGCGGGAAACTCTATCATCTATCTTCCGATTTATGCATATTGTGAAAGAACTGGCTATGTAGCGCCGACAAATGAAGAATTGGAGAAAAAATTCCCATACAATCCATACCGCACGAATGCTAGATTTATTTTAGCATGGAGATAATATTAGAGGCAGAAAAAAGGCACTTGACAAGGTAAGGGTGTTAAGGTATACTGAATATATTGTTTAGAAGTTTTTGGTTAGTGGAAGTTAAGGTCAGAATATCTCAGCAGAGGTAGTCTGACCTTTTTTGTGCGAAAAGGAGGGAAAATAATAATATCATAACAGCAATACAGGCGGCATACGGTTAGGAGAGGAGTTGGTGCATATGGCAATGATCCTGGATAATGCAATGATTTATATAACCGTAAGGCGTTATGGCAGATGTAACTATATGGTTAATAGTAGGTATGTATGCCGCTGGTGATTGGATTGCTATGGATGTGTCATTACAGTTAGGAGCCTAAGATATGTGTAAGTCAAATAGCAAACACAAAAATGAATGCTATGAGATTATACGTAAGTATGAAGGTAAAATAACTTGTGAAGAGGCAATTATAAAAATTATTGAAAAACACAAAAGCATACAAGCCGCTTATGATGGAGGTAATCATGAGCGAGTTTAAGTGGAAAACAGCAATTTATTTACGTTATTCTGATAAAGAAGATGGTAAATCGGAAAGCGGCAGTATAGAAACGCAGCGAAGCATGTTGCGTCATTATATTGATCAGCATGAGGACTTGGAATATATTGCGGAGTATGCGGATGATAATTACACTGGCACTAATTTTAATAGACCGGGATTCCAGGAATTAAAACGTAGATGTTTAGATGGAGAAATACAGTGTATTTTAGTCAAAGACCATTCAAGATTTGCGCGCAAGTCAGCAAAGATGCAGATCATGTTGGAAGATGAGCTGGAAAATACGAGATATATATCAAAAGATGACCATTTTGATTCCAGAACAGACGATTATGATCTTATTTTCCAGGTAAAGACTTTGCTAAACGAGGCTTATGCTCAAGACATATCGCGCAAGGTACATTCATCAATTGACAGCAAACAGAGAGAAGGAAAATTTATTGGTGCCTTTGCTCCTTTCGGCTATGAGAAAGATCCAAAAGACAAAAATAAGTTAATTATTGATGAGGATGCGGCAGAGGTTGTAAGGCAGATTTATCAGTTGCGTATGGATGGCGTCAATGTTGCGAATATTGCCAGGGTGCTTAATAACGAGGGAATATTAACTCCGTATGCGTACAAAATCAGCAAAGGATATAATTATGTGAGTCCTACAGCAACATTATCAGGAGCTGACAATAAATATCTGTGGGATTTTACAACAGTTAATCGTATATTACGGTGCCAGACATATGCAGGTGATTTAGTGCAAGGCCGAAAAAGACAAAAAATGCGCAATAAACCAAAGGCAAAGCCGCGCGATGAGTGGGTAGTAGTAGCAGACAGTGTGCCAGCGATTGTGGATAGAGAGACATATGCAGCGGTGCAAAATCTGCTGGATAACGCTAAATGTATCCCGCCAGATGCCAAAGGTGTGCCACATATGTTTGCTGGTTTAGTCCATTGTGGAGAGTGCGGAAGAGCCTGTGTTAAGGCCAGAAAAAGCAAAAGTGAAACATTATATTATGCTTGTGGGACACGTAAGCGTAATGGACGTAAATTTTGTGATACAGAGTATACACGGGCAGATGTTTTGGAGCAGATTGTATTATCAGATATAAATGCAATGATAGGATCTGTACATAACTTGGAGACGCTGTTACTAGATAATATAAAAAAGGATGGTAACAAGGAACAAAATAACAAGGCTAAAAAAGAACAGGAAAAGCAAGCTCTTAATGCTCAGTTATTACGTCGATATGAACATTTTGATCGAGGACTGCTCTCGGAAGAAAATTATTTGATTTACAAACAAAATATTGAAAATCAGATTAAAAAAATTGATGAAGAGCTGAAAAACTGGGATCAAAAACGACAGGAAAGAAGTGTAGAAATTAATGAATGGTGCTGCAAACTGTTAAAGATGGGACGGCTTGATAAATTAGACCGAGAGACCATCCAGGAGACAGTAGGCAGTATAAAAATTTTTAAAGGAAAGAAAATTGAGATTGTGTATAAATTTGACGATTTCAAGGAAACGCTACAACAGTATGCAAATAGTCGCGCAGATTAGACGCCGGTCACGGCGGCGATGAGCCTGGTGCGATTTATAATGGAAGAAAAGAAAAGGATGATACGCTGCAGCTGACATTGGCTGTGGGGAAGATCCTGGAAGAGAATGGTATAAGTACATTGTATACAAGAACAGCAGATGTATATAACAGCCCTCAGGAAAAGGCGGAGATTGCCAACAGGTCAGGAGCGGATCTGTTTATATCCATCCACAGAAATGCTATGCCGGTGCCGGGAACAGGAAGTGGGGCATCGGTACTGGTATATGAAGATTCTGGTGTGGCAGCAGTTCTGGCGGAAAATATTTTGAGAAATCTGGTGCAGCTGGGATTGAAAGACCAGGGAATCCAGGAGCGGCCGGGACTGGTGGTTCTTAGAAAGACCCAGATGCCTGCAGTGCTGGTAGAAGTGGGATTTATTGACAATCCAATGGATAATGCCTTTTTTGACCGGAATTTTGATGCAATTGCAAGGGCAATCGCAGATGGGATACTGACTACGCTGCGGGAACAAAAGATGCAGACACCTCTTTACTATCAGGTACAGACAGGGGCATTTAAAGACCGTGCAAGAGCTGTGCAGCTGGCGGGAGAATTGCAGTCAGCAGGTTTTCCGGCATTTATTGTGTATGACAATGGCTTATATAAGGTGCGTGCAGGGGCATTTTCGGATATGGAAAATGGAATACGCATGGAGCAGAATGTGAAGAGAGCCGGTTATCCGGCTTATCTGGTACGGGAAGCGGCTATTTATTGATTATGAATTTTTGTTAAAAGAGTTCCTGCCGCCTGTGGGGTCAGGCGGTAGGAACTCTTTTTTCTTCTCTATAACGGGAAGGTGAAATACCATAAAATTTTTTAAATGCCCGGCAGAAATAATTGGGAGCAGAATATCCCACCTGATAGCCGATGGATAGAGCAGTATCATCTGTATCTGTTAAAAGTCTGGCAGCCTGCTCTAAACGCAGACTGGTAATATAACGGCTGTAGTTTAAGCCGGTCTTCTGTTTAAAAAGAGTGGAAAAATAAGAGCAGCTAAAGCCAAGGTAGCGGCATAAGTCTGTAAGAGAAAGTTCCGGGTCTGAATAATTTTGTGCAAGATAGGCTCTGGCTTTTACAAAGGTTTCATCCATATTAGAACACGCTCCTTTTCTTCCTAATTAAGGTGGACAGGTAAGATAGTTGTATTATATAATAATTTTTAGTAGTTTTCCTTGAATATATTGCTAAAAACAGGTAATATCCTGCGCGGAGGTTTTATGCAGATCATAACCAATAAATCGCAGAAAGAGTTAAAGGAACATGGCAGTTATCAGTTTCCTATTTTAGTCAGCAGAGAGTGTCTTTCCGGCTATGAAACAGGCTCATTTTTATGGCACTGGCATCCGGAAGTGGAACTTACCCTTATTACAGATGGAGTGATCGAATACCATGTAAATGGTTCTGTTTTTATATTAAAAGAGAGACAGGCGCTGTTTGGAAATGCCAACAGCCTTCATTCTGGCAATATGGTGGCGGGACAGGACTGTCATTATATTTCCGTTACCTTTGATCCAAGACTGGTATACGGGTATGAAAACAGCCTTATTTATGAGAAGTATGTAATGCCTGTGGTACAGGATGGTGCTCTCTGTGCTGTGGCTTTTGATGGCAGCCAGAAGTGGCATGAGAAGATGGTGGAACTGATAGGTGGGATCATTGAAGCTTATGATGGACAGGCAGACGGCTATGAAATGGAAATAACAGGAAAACTGATCCACTTCTGGCAGCTTCTTGTAGGTCATGTGGACCGGAAGAAGGGGATTTCAGGGAGAGAGCAGAAGGATTATGACCGGATACGTGGAATCTTAAGCTTTATCGAGAAAAATTATGATAAAAAACTAACGACCAAGCAGATTGCAGAAAGTGTATATATGTGTACCAGTCAGTGCAGCCGTCTTTTCAAGAAGTATATGAAGAAAACGCTGTTTGATTTTATCCTGGAATACAGGATCGAACGAAGTCTGGCAGATCTGCTGGATCCGGACTGCTCTATGGCAGAGGCTGCTGCAGGTGCCGGTTTTAATGATTCTAATTATTATTCCAAGGTATTTGTGCGGATCAAAGGGTGTGCGCCATCTGTGTACCGGAAGAAGATGAGGGGAAAATAGAGGGGGGGCGGATGTGAAATAGTATGCTTATGAGTGGTGTGTACAAAAAACGAAGATTTGATGTATGGGGCCATTGCAAAATGCAGCAGCCCCATTAGTTTTGCATCAGCTATCAGACTGTGAGTTGGCAGTGAAAGCGGATCGAGAATATCTGTTGATATCTTTTCTGGTTATAGCTCTGCGATCCGTGTGATCCCTACATAAATATGGGAGATCTTATACCAGGTGGCAAAATCTGCCACACCGGTCTGCGGCAGTCCGAATATATTTTGGAATTCCCGCACCGCAGAGGCGGTTTGCTGTCCATAGATGCCGTCTGTCTGGATGCGTGGGATTGCTGTGTATACCTGGGCAATGGCGTCTAACTGTTCCTGAAGCTGGCGTACCTTGTCGCCGGAACTGCCTATTGTCAGGTCATATCCGGGCCAGGAAGCAGGAATACCGGCAATCTGCTCCGCAGTGTTAATGTATATGCTGTCACCATAGTAGTAGCGCAGAATTTCAATAGGGCTGTAGCCTTGTTGTCCTAAGGAGCAGGATCCCCATTGGGTCATCCATCGAGGACACAGAACCTTTCGGCCATCGCAGTATTGGGTCAAGATAGGCTGCCGCACGCCGGGGCGGGAGAGAAAACTGTCAAAGATCTCATCTACAACCTGGGAAATGCTTTCAAAAATATTTCTGCCGTAGATCCATTTGTGGTCGAAAGCGGTAGAAGAGGTAATAGTGAAATCATAACCCTGATTCCGATACCATTCTGTGTATACACGGTTTAAGGTAAAAGACATGATGGCCAGTACATTGGCGGTAATGGTACTCTGAGGCCAGGTGGAGTAGATTTCACTGGAAGCTACATTTTTAATGTAATCTCTGTAGGGAACGTAATAATCCCTGGCGGTAGAGTCAGTAGGAGCTCCGTCATGTACAACGATCGTTTGTGGAACAACCACACGGCTTAATACGATCTCACCGCTTTCATTCACTGGTTTTACCTCAGCTTCAGCGATTTTCGGCGGATAATTTCCAAATAAAGTGTGATCCGGGATAACTATGGGGTCTTCGGGCGGTGTACTGTCTTCATCTCCTGCAAGTTTTGCAGGCTGGATCGCCTGCGCCCCGGCTAGGACTTCAGTGCCGGAGATATTTAAAGGTTGAAAGCCTTCTGCCTCCACCAGCACATTGTATTCAGAATAGGGTTGATAGATACTGGGCTCTAAGCTGTATTCCGCAGGAGGTGCCGGAAGAGATATATTTTCTGTCTGTCCGGAAGAATCAGTAGTTAGCTGTTCTAACACACGTTCCGGTTCTCCTTTGGAACTGATGGAAACTTTAGCGTTTTGGATGGGAAAATTATTCCGGATGTTGATCACCTGGATCTTTAAGCTGCCTCTGGATAAAAAATCCTGTCCGTTTGCCATAAAAAATGCCTTCTTTTTTATACCGTCGTTTCCAGTATATGAGAAGGCATTTTTATTATGACTGGTCTGAAGAAAAATGATAGGGAAGAGATCATAAGATGCTCTTAAATCAGAAATCCACGGGTCTTAAGATAGTTTTTTATGGTTTCTACTGCGCCGTCGATCCCGATAGTAGCAGTATTGATCATCAGATCATAATTATCAGGGGATTCCCATTCTTTTCCTGTATAATAGCGGAAATAATCCCGGCGTTCCCGGTCGATCCGCTTGATATTTTTCTTTGCATCTTTTGGAGCATAATATTCTTTTTCAATGGTACGGTTTTCCCTGAAATCCATATCTGCATAAATAAAAATGCGCACCAGGCCTTCCATACCTTCCAGAACATAATCGGCGCAGCGGCCCATGATAATGCAGTTTTCTTCAGCGGCCAGCTTCCGGATCACTTCAGACTGGAAGCGGAACAGATTGTCTGCAGATATCAGGTCAGAACCAAAAGAAGGAGCGCCTTTTTCAGGAGTAAGGCTTTTAATGATCTTGTACAGCAGCTTATTTCCAGCTTTTTCATCTGCAAGGTAATAGAAACTCTCTTCAATGCCGCTTTCGTCAGAATTCATGCGGAGAATGTTTTTGTCATAAAAGTCCAGTCCAAGTTCATGAGCCAGTTTGGTTCCTACTTCACAGCCACCGCTGCCAAATTGTCTTCCGATGGTAATGACAAGTTTGTTTTCGTCTTTCATATGCATGCCTCCTGTTTTGGGTATTTTAGATGCATTCAGTATAGCATAGGAAAAAGACAAAAATATCACTTTTCTGTTAATTTGACGAAAAACTAAGATTCTTAAGAAGACTTAGTTTTTACAATGGATATTTAATATCCCTTCTTCACATATTACAAAATCCATGTTTTTATCATGGTTTTCTGTAGGAATCTCATCACACATAAGGACCGTTCGGCAGAGGACGGCCAGAGTTCCTTTTACCTGGTTTAAATACCGGTCATAGTACCCACCGCCGTATCCAAGGCGGCGTCCATCACGACTGCAGGACAAGCAGGGGATAAGAGCCAGATCAATCTCTTTTGGTGAGATTTTTTCACATGTATCGACTGGTTCCAGAATGCCATATTTTCCAGGAGCAAGGTCATCCATGGAATGGATCTCATATACTTCCATGATCCCTTTGCTGATACATTTTGGTACACCTGCCCGTTTCCCTTTTTTCAAAATATCTTCTATGATCGGTTTGGTATTGATCTCATCTTCTGTACCCACAAAGCAGAAAACAGTATATGCTTTTTGATAAATATCCCAGGTGCGGATATTCGTAAAAATAGCATTATCACTGGAGGCACAGCTTTCATGGTCTAATCTGTTCCGCTGTTCTTTTAAAATTTTGCGAAGTTGTTTTTTCTGTGTAGTTAAGCCTGGAATTTTTTTCATAGTTAATCCTTTTTACGTCAAAATATCTAGTACATCGTTTTCGAAATAACTATACCACTTACTTGTCTGCGAATCTGATTGCATAGGCCTAAAAGCCTCAGCGTAGCCCACTACGTTTGCGTTTTTAGGTCTGCACACTCAAATCCGCATCCTACGTGATTAGTACAGTTATTTACGAAAGGATGTACCAGGAAATATATGATAAGCAACTATCCGGTACTTGCTTTTGCTGCTGATTTTTCGTCAGTCACCCTGAATTTTATCGGTGCGAATATTGAATTCCAATTTTTAGTTTAGTACTTGTAGTATACTTCAGGTCAAGAACTTTTTATATGACCTCTTATAAGATTTTTTATGGGATTTCCTAATAATCCACCAAAATTTGCGTAGCAATTTTGATGCCAAAAAAGATTAGTATGAAGCAAAAAAATTTAGCCTTCAAAGCCATTGAAAAAATGAATAAGGTATATTATAATTCTATCAATTTGGGCTAAAGTCTATAGCGGCGTATCCCGAGAAAAGCAAAAATGGACGTCAAGCTCGCTTGTAAGACCATTTTTGCTTTTCTCGGGATACATCGGATGGACATCCGATGCTTCTTGTGCACCGCCAGACACCCCCACAAAACACAACATAAGAAAGGACAGGTATTCCCCCTATGAAAGCATACCTTATATTGGAAGACGGCACTGTGTTCACTGGCACCAGTATTGGTTCCCAGCGTGAAGTGATCAGCGAGATTGTTTTTAACACATCTATGACCGGTTATCTGGAAGTACTCACTGACCCGTCATACGCAGGACAGGCCGTTGTTATGACCTATCCTCTGATCGGTAATTATGGAATCTGTCGTCAGGACATGGAATCTTTAAAGCCTTGGCCAGACGGTTATATTGTAAGAGAATTATCAAGAATCCCAAGCAACTTCCGTTGCGAAGACACAATTCAGAACTTCTTAAAAGAAAATGATATTCCTGGTATCTGTGGTATCGATACAAGAGCCCTCACAAAGTTATTAAGAGAAAAAGGTACAATGAACGGTATGATTACGACAAAAGAGTATTCAGACCTGTCCGAGCCAATCAGCCGTATGAAAGCCTATACAGTAGCTGGTGTTGTTATGGCAACAACAACCAAAGAAAAATACGTTCTTCAGGGAAATGGAAAGAAAGTAGCTTTAATGGACTTTGGTGCGAAGAAAAACATAGCCCGTTCCTTAAATGAAAGAGGCTGTGAAGTAACGGTATATCCGGCAGATACACCGGCAGAAGAAGTATTAGCAGCAAATCCAGACGGCATCATGCTTTCCAATGGCCCTGGTGATCCAAAGGAAAATGTGGAGATCATCAAAGAAATCAAAAAAATGTATGATTCCAATGTACCGATCTTTGCGATCTGCTTAGGACATCAGTTAATGGCCCTGGCAAACGGTATGGATACCTACAAATTAAAATATGGACACAGAGGCGGAAATCATCCGGTAAAAGATCTGGAGACCGGAAGAGTTTACATTTCTTCCCAGAACCATGGTTACGCAGTAGATACAAACACTGTTAAGCCAGAGATCGCAGTTCCCGCCTTTGTTAATGTAAATGACGGAACCAACGAAGGTTTAAAATATACCGGAAAGAACATTTTCACTGTACAGTATCACCCGGAAGCATGCCCTGGACCACAGGACTCCGGATACTTATTTGACCGTTTCCTTAAAATGATGGAGGTAAATGACTGATGCCAAAGAATCCTGAAATTAAAAAAGTACTGGTTTTAGGCTCCGGCCCGATCGTCATCGGACAGGCAGCAGAATTTGACTATGCAGGTACACAGGCCTGCCGTTCCTTAAAAGAAGAAGGAATTGAGGTTGTTCTCTTAAACTCTAACCCGGCTACCATCATGACTGACAAGGACATTGCAGACCGTGTATACATTGAGCCATTGACTGTAGAAGTAGTAGAACAGCTGATCTTAAAAGAAAAGCCGGACAGCATCCTGCCAACCCTTGGAGGACAGGCCGGATTAAACCTTGCAATGGAACTGGAAGATGCAGGTTTCTTAGAGAAGCATAATGTGCGTCTCATCGGTACAACTGCTCTCACCATTAAAAAGGCAGAAGACCGTGAAATGTTCAAAGAAACCATGGAAAAGATCGGTGAGCCGGTTGCGCCTTCTGATATTGTAGAAGACGTCAAGCATGGTCTGGAGATCGCTGCAAAAATCGGCTATCCGGTAGTTTTACGTCCGGCTTATACACTGGGCGGTTCCGGCGGCGGTATTGCTCAGAATCCGGAGCAGTGTGCAGAGATTCTGGAAAATGGTCTTCGCCTTTCCCGTGTAGGACAGGTTTTAGTTGAGCGCTGCATCGCAGGTTGGAAAGAGATCGAATACGAAGTAATGCGTGACGGTGCAGGAAATGTGATCACTGTCTGCAACATGGAAAACCTGGATCCGGTTGGTGTTCATACAGGTGATAGTATCGTTGTGGCTCCTTCCCAGACCTTAGGTGACAAAGAGTACCAGATGCTGCGTACTTCTGCGTTAAACATCATCAGCGAGTTAGGTATCACCGGCGGCTGCAATGTGCAGTATGCGTTAAATCCAGACAGCTTTGAATACTGTGTAATCGAGGTAAACCCACGTGTCAGCCGTTCTTCTGCACTGGCTTCCAAGGCAACTGGATACCCAATCGCAAAAGTAGCAGCAAAGATCGCTTTAGGTTATACTCTGGATGAAATCAAAAATGCGGTTACAAAGAAAACTTATGCAAGTTTTGAGCCAATGCTTGACTACTGCGTAGTAAAGATGCCAAGACTTCCATTTGATAAGTTTATCAGTGCCAAGAGAGCATTAGGAACCCAGATGAAGGCTACCGGCGAAGTTATGAGTATCTGCACCAACTTTGAAGGCGCCTTAATGAAAGCAATCCGTTCTCTGGAACAGCATGTAGACTGCCTTATGTCTTATGATTTTACTGGACTTTCTTATACCGGACTGGTAAAAGAACTGGAAATCGTAGACGATATGCGTATCTGGCGTATTGCAGAGGCTCTGCGCCGCGGTTTCCCATATGAGCTGATCCATGAGATCACCCGCATTGACATCTGGTTCATTGACAAGCTGGCTATCCTGGTAGAAATGGAAAAAGAGTTAAAGGCAGTAGGCGAAGGAAAGAAAGAGCTGACTACAGAACTTCTTGCAGAAGCAAAGCGCATTGAGTTCCCTGATAATGTAATTTCCCGCCTTACCGGCATTTCCCAGGAAGAGATCAAAAAGCAGCGTTATGACAATGGCATCCGCGCAGCTTATAAGATGGTTGATACCTGTGCAGCAGAGTTTGCAGCAGAGACCCCATATTACTACTCCTGCTTTGGAAGCTTCAACGAGGCAGAAAAGACAGAAGGAAGAAAGAAAGTACTGGTTCTTGGCTCCGGTCCGATCCGCATTGGACAGGGAATTGAGTTTGACTTCTGTTCTGTACACAGCACCTGGGCATTCAGCAAAGAAGGCTACGAAACCATTATCATCAACAATAACCCGGAGACAGTAAGTACTGACTTTGATATTGCAGATAAGCTGTATTTTGAGCCATTAACACCAGAAGATGTAGAGAGTATTGTAGATATTGAAAAGCCGGACGGTGCAGTGGTACAGTTCGGCGGACAGACTGCGATTAAGCTGACAGAAGCACTTATGAAAATGGGTGTGCCCATCCTTGGTACAGCAGCAGAAGATGTAGATGCTGCAGAGGACAGAGAGCGTTTTGATGAGATCCTGGAACAGTGCCATATTCCGAGACCTGCGGGACATACTGTATTTACAGCAGAAGAGGCAAAGAAGGCTGCCAACCAGCTGGGATATCCGGTTCTGGTACGTCCTTCCTATGTACTTGGCGGACAGGGCATGCAGATCGCGATCTGTGACGAAGATATTGATGAATTTATCGGTATTATCAACCAGATTGCTCAGGAGCATCCGATCCTGGTAGATAAATATATTATGGGTAAAGAGATCGAAGTAGATGCCATCTGTGATGGAACTGACATTCTGATCCCTGGTATCATGCAGCATATTGAGCGTACCGGTATCCATTCCGGAGACAGTATCTCTGTATATCCGGCGCAGGATATTACACAGCATAATATCGACACCATTGTAGAGTACACCGAGAAGCTGGCTAAGGCTCTTCATGTAAAGGGAATGATCAATATCCAGTTTATCGTAGACGGAGATGACGTATATATCATCGAGGTAAACCCACGTTCTTCCCGTACCGTACCATATATCAGTAAGGTAACAGGTATCCCGATCGTTCCTCTGGCAACCCAGATCATCTGCGGTCATACCATTAAGGAACTGGGCTATAAACCAGGACTGCAGCCGGCAGCTGATTATATTGCAGTTAAGATGCCTGTATTCTCTTTTGAGAAGATCCGCGGTGCAGATATCAGCCTTGGACCGGAAATGAAGTCTACAGGTGAGTGCCTTGGTATTGCAAAGACCTTTAATGAGGCTCTTTACAAGGCATTTGAAGGTGCAGGAATCCGTCTGCCGAAGTACAAGAAGATGATCATGACCATTAGAGAGAACGAGCAGGAAGAGGCAGTGGATATTGCCCGCAGATTTGCAAATGTAGGCTATCAGATCTTTGCTACCAAGGGAACAGCAAGAACTTTAAATGCGCATGGAGTAAAGGCTTTTGAGATCCGTAAACTGGAACAGGAGTCTCCGAACATCCTTGACCTGGTATTAGGACATCAGATCGACCTGATCATCGATATCCCGGCACAGGGCGCAGAAAGAAGCCATGATGGCTTTGTGATCCGCCGAAATGCCATTGAGACCGGTGTAAATGTACTCACTGCCCTTGATACAGCAAGAGCCCTTGTAACAAGTCTTGAGAACCGTGCAAAAGAACTGACACTGGTGGATATTGCCACTGTGAAGAATGCGTAAATTGCGTGAGTATGCAGTGAAATGCCCAGTTGTCATAAATGTAAGATTGTAAAAGTTAAAAACGGAAAAAAATAGAAAAAGAAAACTCCTGTATCCGGCGGAAAGTTGGATATAGGAGTTTTCTTGATTTACGGATCCCAGGGTCTGCTGTATGCGTCTGTTTATCTGATCCCTTTAAGGATCTTCATGTGGTCCGCCGGACTTTCCTGTTTTACAGTGGCAAGCCCAAAAGATATTATTAAGAAACTGATCCATCATCCCTGTATCATTGCAGTAGTGATCGGTATGGTACTTATGCCTTTTCCAGGAATTGTTCCAGGCTTTCTGCTTCAGACCATGCAGTCCTGCAGCAGATGTGTTCTTCCTGTTTCCATGGTAGTGATCGGAAGTATTTTGGCTGAGGCAGATATCCGTAAAATGTTAAAGGGAAGTACGTTATTTTACTGCGTTGTGCGTCTCCTTGGAATCCCGGCAGTGACTATGATCATGTGCCGCCTTTTGGGAATAGGGACGTTAGTAACAGGAGTATGTACCATTTTAGCCGGAATGCCGGCTGGAAGTACCACTGCTATTCTTGCGGAAAAATATGATGGAGATGCAAAGTACGCCTCTGAGTGTGTATTTCTTTCTACGGTTCTTTCACTTTTTACCATGCCATTGTTATATATGGTTCTTTCATAGAGAAAGTGGTAAAATAATGCACAATCAGGGTCCACTCATCATTAGTTAAAACTAACAAAAATAAAAAAAGCAGCCTGACTGCTCTGACATTTTTCCTGAAATCGTGTTAAACTGGAATAGGAAACTATGCACCGTGAAACAGGAGAAAAGCTCCGGAACGAACCGGATCAAGAAGAAAGCAGGCAGAATTTTATGTATGAGAAAGGACAATATATTGTATATGGTATTCGTGGAGTTTGCAAGGTAGCAGACATTATTACGATTGATCATCCCATGGGGCCAAAGGGACGTCTTTATTATGAACTTCATCCCTGCAACCAGAAGGATGGCAAGATCATAACGCCGGTAGATTCAGAAAAGACAGTTACCAGACTGCTGCTTACCAAAGAGGAAGCAGAGAAGCTGATCAAAGAGATCCCTCAGATTGAAGAAATGACCGTGGCAAATGATAAGCAGAGGGAGGAACGTTATAAGGAAGCTTTAAAGACTTGTGACTGCCGGGTATGGGTAAGTATGATCAAAGCGCTGTATCTGCGAAAACAGGAGCGGATCGAGCATAAGAAAAAAGTGACAGATCTGGATGAGAGATATTTTCGCATGGCGGAAGATTATCTGAATTCAGAGCTTTCTATCGCCCTGGATATATCAAGGGAAAAAGTAACGGAATATATTAAAGAAATGACCTGATCCTTATGGATATCCAGATGCCTCATATGAATGGATATGAAGCAACCAAACAGATCCGCGCAATAAGCAATCCTCAGATCGCATCCATACCGATCGTTGCAATGACGGCAAATGCGTTTGAAGAAGACAGAGAAAAGTCTTATGAAGCAGGTATGAACGGCCATTTGTCCAAGCCGGTAAGTGTAGATGAATGGATGAATATGTTAAAGAGAGTTTTATAAATGTAATGTATCAATAAAATAACAACAAAAAACCAGGCCCTGTAATAGGATGCCTGGTTTTCTTTTACTGATTTGATTTTATTCGATCGTGGTTCCTGCTTCGCCTGTTAAGCTGTCTTCTGCTTTGTCAAGGGAAGTAATAATGGCTTTTCGGCCTTTTCCTGCCTCTAAGAAATTGACGGAAGCGGAAATCTTTGGAAGCATGGAAGCAAATTCAAACTGTCCCTGTTCCATATAAGCTTTGGCTTCATCAATATTCATGTGATGGATCGGTTCTTCTTTATCGGTTCCGAAGTTTAAGGTAACATTATCAACACTGGTAAGGATCATCATAACGTCAGCGTCGATTTCTTTAGCCAGAAGACCGGTGGCAAGGTCTTTTTCAATAATAGCGCTGGCACCTCTTAAGTTATATCCCTGTTCCATAACCGGGATGCCGCCGCCGCCGCAGGCGATCACGATCTGGTCTGCGTCCATTAAAGCTTTGATGGCATCGATCTCAACAATGGCAACTGGATGAGGAGAAGCTACGATACGTCTGAAACCGCCTTCTACTGCCTTTACATGGTTGCCTTTAGACTCTTCTTCTTTGGCTTCTTCTTCATTCATAACACGGCCAACTACCTTTACAGGAGTATAGAAAGCTTCATCATAAGGATCAACAGTAACCTGAGTAAGAACTGTACTTACCGGTTTATAGATGCCTCGTTTGATCAGTTCTGCGCGTATACCGTTCTGTAAGTCGTAGCCGATATAGCCCTGACTCATAGCGGAGCATACAGACATAGGGGCGGAACTGTATCCGTCGTGCTGTTTGCCGAATTCATTCATTGCTGTATGGATCATGCCTACCTGTGGTGCGTTGCTGTGAACGATGGCAACCTGCCAGCCGTCCTGGATGAAGTCTGCGATCACTTTTGCAGTGCGCTTTACTGCTTCCTTCTGTTCCGGAAGATTGGTTCCCATATCTTTATGGCCGATGGCCATGACGATCCTCTTTTTTGCCATAATGCTTACCTCGCTTTTCAGGAAATATTTTTAACATCATGATACCTTATTACAGGGAAAAATGCAACGAAAAGAACAAAAAGATGATAGCAAAAGGGTAGTGTATGTGTTATACTGACTTCATGTGTATAAAGCGAAAACAAAGCTGTGTGGTTCAAAAGAAAATACTGCCTCCATGCTGGGAAAAGAAAATACTGCTTGCAGCTGTGGCTGCAGCCGCAGGCAATATATTAGCCGGTTTTGTGATTCCCTGGCCTGAATTTATGGCTGCTTCATATGAAACAGCAGCTAAGGAACTGTCTGCATATTCTACGGGTAGGTATCTTTTTTTAACGCTGTTTGCAGCCCCCCTATTTGAAGAAATGATATTCAGAAGGGGAATTTATGGGGGATTCAGAAGATGGCTGGGTGTGATACCGGCTGCACTTCTGTCTGCATTTGCATTTGGCCTGTATCATGGAAACTGGATCCAGGGAATTTATGGATTTGCATTTGGCCTTCTTCTTGCATGGGGATATGAGACCAGTTCCTTTGGAAAATACAGGATGGCTGTGCTGATGCATATGGCAGCAAACGGGGCGGCAGTGCTTTTAAATGTGGTTTTCAGTATAGTGTTTTAAAAGATTTGAGACTAAATTAAATAGAGATGTACTCTCGGAATTTTTTATGCACCTGCTTTTGCGGCCGATTTTCCGCCAGCCGCACCCGAATTTTATCAACGTACGCACCGCGTACGCCTCAAAAATTTGGGCACAACTGACAAAAAATCTTCTCGCAAAATCAAGCACAAAAAGATTCCGAGAGTACATAGAGAAGCGAAGGAGGAAAAATGTGAAGTTATTATCCATTGCGATTCCATGCTATAATTCAGAAGCTTATATGGAACATTGTATTAATACCCTGCTTACAGGTGGGGATGAGGTAGAGATCATCATTGTAGATGACGGTTCCATGAAAGACCGTACACCGGAAATTGCCGATGAATATGAACGGAAATATCCGGGGATCTGCCGTGCGGTGCACCAGGAAAATGGCGGACATGGTCAGGCCGTAAATACAGGTCTTAAAAATGCTACAGGTGTCTTCTTTAAGGTGGTAGACAGTGATGACTGGGTCAATGAAGAGGCATACCAGAAGGTATTGGAGACTCTGAGACGATTTGTATATGGTCAGGAGACCATTGATATGCTGGTAACAAACTTTGTCTATGAAAAAGAAGGGGCAAAGCGGAAAAAAGTGATGAATTATCACACTGCCTTCCCTAAGGATAAGGTATTTACCTGGAAGGATGTTAAGTTCTTTATGACAGGACAGTATATCCTGATGCATTCTGTTATTTACAGGACAGAACTGCTGCGCCAGTGTAGACTGGAGCTTCCCAAACATACCTTCTATGTAGATAATATTTTTGTATATCAGCCTCTTCCACATGTAAAGAACATGTATTATCTGGATGTGAATTTCTACCGGTATTTTATCGGAAGATCCGACCAGTCTGTAAACGAACAGGTAATGATCGGAAGAATCGACCAGCAGCTGCGGGTTACAAAGCTGATGCTGGGATACTATGATGTTACCAAGATCCAGAACCGGAAACTGAAACATTATATGACCTCTTATCTGGAGATCATGATGACCATCTGCTCTGTACTTGCCATCAAGTCCGGGATAGAGGAAAATCTGGAAAAGAAAAAGGAACTCTGGGAGTCTTTAAAGAAGCAGAATCTGGCTTTATGGCTGAGACTGCGTTTTGGATTTTTAGGACAAGGATGCAATCTGCCTGGAAAAGGTGGAAGAGAACTTTTGATCCTTGGATATAAGATCACACAGAAATTCTACGGATTCAACTAAATATAGTTTGGCCTTGCATCTTTAGGGTCAAATAAAAAGCGCTTGGGATTTTAACCAAGCGCTTTTTCTGTTATCTTCTTATCTTCCGTATCTGCTGCGTATCCGTATACGAAATAGTGGATGACATAAGCCATCAAAAAGGCACCGCAAACATCAATAATGGAGTGCTGTTTTAAAAACATAGTTGCCAGGCAGATCGAAACAGTTAACAAGAAAGAACAAAGTCTTAGGATCCTGTGCTTTGCAAAAAGCGGGCTTCTGCTGATGGCAATATGGGTTCCTACAGAATTGTATACGTGAATACTTGGAAATACATTGGTGCAGGTATCTGTTTTATATAAGGCGGCTACTGCTGCACTGAAAATATTTTTATCCGGATCGATCACCGGGCGGAAGTCAGTACCATTGTGGAAGAAGGTACAGATGATCAGGCTCAGTGTCATGCCGGAAAATAAAAAAGTACACATTTTGTAGTAATCTTCTTTGCTGTGAAACAGGAAGAATACTAATGTACCGGCTACATAAACGAACCATAAAAAATATGGTATGATAAAATATTCGTTAAATGGGATCAGGTCATCTAAGGACGCGTGCATAATATGATAATCACGGGTCACTGTCCGCTCCAGGTAGCAGAACCAGGGCAGGTAGATGAATGCATAGGACAGCAGCCATGCATGCCTGTATTTGTGTAAAATATCGCGGATCTTTTTCATACTTTCCTTTCTCGATCTTGTATTTAGATATTAAAAAATATATGTTCATACATTGCGCTTTTTTATCGTGGAGAATTATAACACGGTAAATTTTGAAAAACAAGGGGAGTTAGGAAATCTTAATAAAGTTCTCTTTTATTTTTATTTTGGTTATGCTATATTTATTACTAAGAAATAAATTTACATGAGATTGGCGGTGTAAGAAATGAGCGAAGCACGAAGCGTTCTAGGGGTGATATGTTCTGCTTATGACAGTTTCTTTGAGGCAGAGAAAAAAATTGCAGATTATATTATGGAACATAAAGAACAGGCAGTGGATATGACAGTAGGGGAACTGGCAAAAGCCAGTGGGACCAGTGATGCAACGGTGTCCAGGTTTTGCCGCAGATGCGGATTTAAGGGATTTCAGAACCTGAAACTGACACTTGCCAGGGAAATCCTGGAAGAAGAGCACCAGAGCCAGGAAGTGACCAATGATATAGACAGAATGAATCTGGAACAGTCTTTAAAAAATATTCTTGCGAATAAAATTGCAGAATTAACAGAAACTATAAAGATGATGGATATCAAAAATCTGGAGATCATACTGGATAAGCTGGAACATGCAAGAATGGTGCAGCTGGCGGCTGTGGGAAATACCATTCCTGTGGCACTGGACGGTGCGTTTAAGCTGAATCAGCTGGGAATTCCAGCAGTAGCGGGAGACATCTGGGAGGCACAGGCAGCTTATGCATTCAACCTGGGACAGGAGGATGTGGTTCTGATCATTTCAAATTCCGGTTCTTCCAAACGACTGGAAACACTGGCTTTAGGAGCGAAGGAAAATGGAAGCACACTGGTACTGATCACAAACAACCGGGAATCTCCTTTGGCCCAGATCTGCGATTATAAGATCATTACTGCCACCAGAGAGAAGCTTCTTACAGAAGAATTCTGGTTTTCAAGAGTGACAGCTACTACTGTGATCGAGATCATCTATCTTCTTCTTATGTCAGGAAAGAAAGACGCCATAGAGCATATCAGACGTCATGAAAAAGCCATATCATCTGATAAGCAGAGAGATTAAAGACAAAAGACTGTATGTAAAGCAACATACAATAATATGCACAAAAAAGAGCCGCATTTTACAGGAAAACGCGGCTCTTTTTAGATAAAACGCCGAAAAACAATATGAAAATATTTTTCTCAAAAAACGCCATTGACGAAAAATAAAAATCATATTATATTAAAACCATAAAGATAAGAAATAAAATTTCTTAAAAATAAAATAAGGAGATATGACACATGATTTACACGGTGACTTTTAATCCGGCACTGGATTATGTGATCTCAGTAGATCATTTTACTTCAGGTAAGATCAACCGGACCGTATCAGAAAATATGATCTGCGGAGGAAAGGGAATCAATGTATCCGCTTTGCTGGCAAATCTGGGCTATGAAAGTACAGCGCTTGGATTTGTGGCGGGATTTACCGGAGCGGAGATAGAAAAAAGGGCACAGGAACTGGGATTTGCATCAGATTTTATCCATGTAAAAAAGGGTATGTCCCGTATTAATGTGAAGATGAAGTCGGATGAAGAAACAGAGATCAACGGTATGGGACCGGATATCGGGCCGGAAGATGTGGATGCTTTGTTTGAAAAACTGGACCGTCTGAAAAAAGGAGATGTGCTGGTGCTTTCCGGAAGCATTCCCTCTATGATCAGTCATCATATTTATGAGGAGATCATGAAAAGGCTGGACGGACGGGGAATTTGCGTGACTGTGGATGCGGAAAAAAATCTGCTTCTGGATGTACTGCCGTTAAAGCCGTTTCTGATCAAGCCAAACAACCATGAGCTGGGACAGATGTTTGGAAGAGAATTAAAGACGGAAGAAGAAATTATAGAGTGCGCAAAGGAACTGCAGAAACGGGGTGCTGTGAATGTACTGGTTTCCATGGCGGGAGACGGAGCACTGCTAGTGGCAGATGATGGACATATTTATAAGGAAGGTGTCTGCAAAGGAACAGTGAAAAATTCCGTAGGCGCCGGTGATTCCATGGTAGCAGGTTTTTTAGCTGGTTATCTGGAAAAAGGGGATTATAAGTATGCGTTAAAGCTTGGAACAGCAAGCGGCGGTGCAACAGCATTTTCCTATGGTATCGGCACAAAAGAGCTGATCATGGAATTAATGAAGCAGCTGCAGTGATAAATACAGAACAATGCTGTAAAAGCAGTAAAATATGGGCATGAAAAAAATGTGATAAGGAGGTATACACATGCGTATTACAGAATTGTTGAAGAAAGAAAGCATTGAACTGGGCGTAAAGGTGCCAGATAAGAATGCAGCCATCGACAAGCTGATCTCACTGATGAATGCAGGTGGGCGTCTTAACAGTACACAGGGGTATAAGGAAGGAATTTTAGCAAGAGAGGCTCTTGGAAGCACAGCGATCGGGGAAGGAATCGCTATCCCGCATGCAAAGGTAGACGCAGTGAAAGAACCGGGACTGGCTGCAATGGTTGTTCCCGATGGAGTGGATTATGAAGCTTTTGACGGTTCTCTGGCAAATCTGATCTTTATGATCGCTGCACCGGCCCAGGGAGATGATGTACATTTACAGGCATTGTCCAGACTGTCCACGCTTTTGATGAATCCGGGCTTTAAGGAAAGCCTGATCGCAGCGAAGGATACAGATGAATTTCTGGATATTATCGATAAAGCGGAAAAGGAACGTTTTGGCGAAGAGGAAAAAACGGCAGAAACAGTGGCTGAAAATGAGACAGAGGATAAAAATGTGGATAAAGCAGCAGATGCAGCAGGAAATAGTGGATCAGCTGACGATACACATTACCGGGTTCTTGCTGTTACTGCATGCCCTACGGGAATTGCTCATACCTATATGGCGGCAGAAAACCTGGAAAATACAGGAAAGAATCTGGGCATTTCTTTGAAAGCTGAAACAGACGGCTCTGGCGGTGCACAGAATGTGCTGACCAAAGAAGAAATCGCGGCAGCAGAGGCCATCATTGTTGCAGCTGATAAGAATGTAGAAATGGCCCGTTTTGACGGAAAGCCTGTGATCATGGTTCCTGTAGCAGATGGCATCCATAAGGCAGAGGCTTTGATCAATCAGGCAGTAAGCGGAACAGTACCGGTTTATCATTATAGTGGAGATGTTTCAGGTGCAGCTTCTGCGGGAGAAAGTGACAGCATTGGAAGACAGATCTACAAGCATCTGATGAACGGTGTATCTCATATGCTTCCATTTGTTATTGGTGGTGGTATCCTGATCGCTCTGGCATTTTTGCTGGATGATTATTCCATTGATCCATCTAACTTTGGTAAGAATACACCTCTGGCTGCTTATTTAAAGACCATTGGTGAGCAGGCATTTGGTATGATGCTTCCGATCCTTGCAGGTTTCATTGCCATGAGTATTGCAGACCGTCCTGGTCTGGCTGTGGGTCTGGTAGCAGGTCTGATCGCAAAAATGGGTTCTACTTTTGCAAATCCTGCAGGCGGAGATGTAAATGCAGGTTTTCTGGGTGCATTATTTGCCGGTTTTGCAGGGGGTTATCTTGTCTTAGGCCTTAAAAAGCTGTTTTCCAAACTGCCAAAGTCACTGGAAGGTATCAAACCGGTGTTGTTGTATCCGGTAATCGGTATTTTCCTTGCAGCAGTGGTGACTACTTTTATCAACCCATATATGGGCATGATCAATGACGGACTGACCCACTTCTTAAATGGAATGGGCGGAACCAGCCGCGTAATGTTAGGTATGATCCTTGGCGGCATGATGTCTATTGATATGGGTGGTCCTTTCAACAAAGCAGCCTATGTATTCGGAACTGCCCAGCTGGCAGAAGGAAACTTTGAAGTAATGGCGGCAGTAATGGCAGGCGGCATGGTACCGCCCTTGGCGATTGCGTTGTGCACTACCTTCTTTAAGAAGAAATTTACTGAAAAAGAGCGTCAGTCTGGTATTGTAAACTATGTAATGGGCCTTTCCTTTATCACAGAAGGAGCCATTCCATTTGCGGCCCAGGATCCTCTTCGTGTGATCCCTTCCTGTATGATCGGTTCTGCCATTGCAGGTGGATTGTCCATGGCTTTTGGCTGTACTTTAAGAGCACCTCATGGCGGATTATTTGTACTGCCTACTATTGGCAATCCGGTAATGTATCTGGCGGCAGTTGTGATAGGAGCGGTCGTTGGCTGCGTGATCTTGGGAATTCTTAAAAAGAACGTGGAAGAATAAAACAGACACATACTTAAGGGAGTATTTATAGCAGCCCGGCCAAGGGGAGAAACGGCCGGGCTGTTTTTGTGTCAGTCAAAGAGAAAGATAGATCATTGATCGCTGTTTTGATTTGAAAGCTTTCTGATGTATGGGATTACCAGAGCAGCAGAAACAATAAGAGAAGTTATTTCCGCCACAGGGGTTGCCCAGGCAACACCGTTAATACCGAAGATGTGGCTGAACAGACACATGAAGGGAACGTCAACGGTTCCTTTACGCAGCATGGATAAAAGAATCGGCTGACGTTTCTGACCGGTTGCCTGAAATACAGTTAAAGTGAAGAATGTCATGGTAGTCATAGGGCAGGCAGAGCAGATAATATGTAAAAATGTACGTCCATATTGAACAGTTTCCTGATCATTAATGAATAAACGGGTCACACCAGATGCATTTGTGTAAAGTAAGACAGCGATAGTTATGGAAACAACAAGGCTGAACAGAAAGAGAGTACAGATTGCAGCCAGCATCCGTTTCCTGTTACCAGAGGTAAAATTATATCCGATCAGAGGTAAGGTCCCCTGCGTAATGCCTTGGGCTACAGCAAAAGCTAGCATGTTGATCTTTTTTGCTATTCCCATACCGGCAACTGCAATATTAGAGTATCCGGCAATAATGTGATTTAATACAGTGTTGGAGACAGTCCCCATCATGGAGATTAAAAAAATGGGAAGACCGATACTTAGTACTTCAGATGGGATATGGTCAGTAATCCGGTACATACGTGGTGAAAGAGTAAGTACGCTTGTGGCTCTTATTTTCCAGATAAACTGCAGGAAATAAAGCAAGGCAATGGTATTGGAGATTAATGTTGCAATGGCAGCACCAGTGATCTGAAGCCGCAGACCGTAAATGAAAAGCGGATCCAGCAGGATATTTAAAACACCTCCGAAAGCAACACCGAAACTGGCTTGTTTAGAATAGCCTTCTGCGCGGATCAGATGGGCAAGTGCCGGATTTAAAACGGTGGGTACAGCACCGATACCGATTGTCCAGAACAGGTAGGAAGAGGCAAGGGGAAGAGTTTCTTCATTTGCGCCAAGAACTGGCATAAGGACAGGACGGAACAGAAGCATAAAAATACCATATAAAAAGGCAGATACAGTGGTTGTCCAAATACAGAATGCGCAGCAATGAGATGCTTTTTTATGTTCATTTGCACCTAAAAAACGGGAAATCAGGCTGGAGCCTCCAACACCAAAAAGATTGGAAAGAGCTGTCATAAACATGAAAAGAGGCATATTTAATGTGGCAGCAGCTACTTGTCTGGGTTCACCTAACTGCCCGATAAAAAATGTATCAGCCATATTATATATGATAGTGATGATCTGGCTTATGACAGTTGGAACTGCAAGAACCAGGATCGCTTTGGGAATAGGCATACTGCAAAACAGCTCCTCATTTTTTTCTTTCATTGTGCAAACACCTCATTTCGCCTTGTTTTAAACAATCTATAAAACATTGAATAGAAAAATAAAAACTTTCTTCTACAGGGGTGGGATAATGGGAGAAAAATCCCTCCTCTTCCTGAGAAATAAAACCGTGTACGATAGCTCGGAATAACCGGCGGTAATGGACCAGTTCTTTACTTTGTAAATGAAAATCTTGAAATATTTTTTTTAAAGGATCTGTAATAAGAATGGCAGCATCATCAAGGACCTGATGATCTTTGGCAGCTGTGTTCATGATCAGCCAGTAGAGCTGCCGGTGTTCTTTAGCAAATAAGCGGTAAGTATCAGCAAGGATACGGACAGCTTGTTCACCATGCTGTTCTTTTACAGCATCCATTTCCATTTCTTTTTGCAGCTGCAGGCCATATTCACAAACGGATGTGATCAGTTCGTCCATGCTTTTTATATGATTGTAAAGAGAAGCGGTTTTGACCTGAAGAGAATCAGCTAGAAGACGCATAGAAAAACATTCACGTCCCTGGGTTTCTATCAGATCTGCTGCAGCTTTTATGATTATTTCTTTATTTAACCCTTTGTGTGACAAAAAAACACCCCTTTCAAAAACTAACGTCATTAGTTAAAATAGTATACTAATGACGTTAGTTTGTCAAGATAACAAATAAAAGGATTAATACAAAAAATAATTTTCAAAAAGTGTTGACAATTCCCACAATTTGAATTATACTATTCAAGCAATCGCATTTGAGACAAGTGTGAAAGCGGATGTGGGGTCTTAGCTCAGCTGGGAGAGCATCTGCCTTACAAGCAGAGGGTCACAGGTTCGAGCCCTGTAGGCCCCATCCATTAACTAAATATGGCGGAATAGCTCAGTTGGCTAGAGCACACGGTTCATACCCGTGGTGTCGAGAGTTCAAATCTCCCTTCCGCTACTTTGTATGGGGTCTTAGCTTAGCGGGGAGAGCATCTGCCTTACAAGCAGAGGGTGACAGGATCGAAACATAAAGGCACCTTCGAAAAACAAAATATGGCGAGAAAACTCAGTGAGATAAAACACATAGTTAACAAGCATTGTACAGAGGGATGGAGTCCAC